>JAHDGP010000340.1:2623-5135 GCA_020627525.1 Bacteroidota bacterium | reverse complement strand
ACTGCCCAACAAGCTTTATTTGACCAAGAATTTGAAAGCGAGCAAGCACGACAAGAAGCCTTACTGGAGTTAGAAAAAGATTTTGCACTCAAAAGAAGGGACAACGCCCTGTCGATTTTAGAGGACAAACTGGCGACAATGATTGAAGGCGAAGAAGGCTATAGTGAAACACTTGCCGCCGTTCAACAAATCAGACAAGAACAATCCGAATTACAAGCCGAAAAGGAAATTCAAACGGCAAAAGAAACGGCTGAAGAACGAAAACGCATTCAAGAAAACACCATTACCTTCTTTAAAAGTTTTACCAGCATCGCCAGTAGTTTCTTAGAAATTCAAAAACAAAAAGAACTCAAAGCCGCTGGAGACAACGCCAAAAAACGAGAAGAAATAGAACGCCGTTATGCCAAGCAAAAACAAGGCATCCAATTGGCGGAAGCCATCATCAATACGGCTGTGGCAGTCACCAAAGCTTTGTCCAGTGCGCCACCTCCTTTTAATGCTTTATTGGCTATTGCCGCAGGGGCAAAAGGAGCGGCACAAATCGCTACCATCAAAGCCCAACAATTCGCCACAGGCGGCTTTACCCTCAAAGATGATGTAGGACGCCCAGTAAGCGAGAAAATGGATTTTTCGGGCGGAGGATGGGCAACAAAGCCAAGTTATGGCATCGTGGGCGAAGCAGGAACGGAATGGGTCGCCAATAATAAAACGGTACGAGACCCCATAACGGGTCCGATTGTCCAATGGCTACACAAAAACCAAACGGGACAAGCTGCGCCCATTGATGAGTTGCCAACTGTTGGCAGTACCCAACTGCACCAAATCGCCCAACAATACAAAGAAATGGTCGTGGCTATGTCCAACAATCTGGCAATGGTCGAACGGGACATCAACTACTATACAGAGGTCATCAAACCAGCCATGGTACAGGCGTCGGTTTTGGAAATGATGCCCACCGCCAATGCGACCCAAATCATCGAAAAAGAAACCTTGATTCTGGAACGGATGCTGGTGGTGGATGAACTAGAAGCCAAACTGCTTGAACGCCAACAAAAAGCTGAAAGAGCGAAAATATGATTCGAATAAAAATTGAAGGAACTGCTAACACCTATCAAGAACCCGATTATCCCATCGGCTTTGGCTTGAGAATAGAACAGGAAAGTCCTATTTTTCAAAACACCTATATTCCCGGAGATGTCATCAGTACAGTAAAATTACCAGCGACACATCGGAATCGCTTGCTCTTAGGGTTTCCTGAAAATCCTGCCGTTTGTGGAACTGCCTGTCGGGCAAAAAACGTCATTGTGGAGCTATTCGAGGACACTTGGATCAAAGGGGAATTGGAGTTAAAACGGGCAAACGAGGAGTTTTACGATTTGGACATCATCAGTAATTTTGACGAACTGCGAGACCTCAGCGACAACAAAATAGCGACCTATTGTGATGAGGTGGTCTATCGCTACAATACGGCTGCGCCTTATTACCAAATCAATCAACGCTACCAAAACCAAGAAGTCTATTTCCTACAAATAAACGGCATTGTTTTTATCGAATACACCTTTGCCGATTTTCAAACCGCCTTAGCCAATTCTGGACTGCCCATAACCGCCACCGCCATTCCCAGTCCGGGTGGTTATCAGCACATTATTTTGACGGGAACGATTGGAGAACCCTTTGAGGTCATCAGCTTAAAAATCAATGGGACGGCTTATAGAGACATCATTTATTCCAATAGCGATACTGGTTCTTGGCTCGATGAAATGAACAACAGCGTGACCAATCCCAATGGTCGCTTTGTCTTTGTGCCTGTCCGCAACACCATTTTATACGATTCCCAACTGCCCGAATACGACAGCCTCGACCCCGATACCCGAAAGTATTATTTAAACTATTACCACAATGGCTCTTTCGTAGTCGATGGCAACGATGGCTATCCAATCACGCCTTTTGTCTTTCTAAAATATGTGGTCGAAAGAATCAGTCAACAAACAGGCTTTGCCATCAAAGGCTTACCCAATGAATTGGACGACTTGGTTTTCTGGAACAATTATCTGCTCGACGACTGGGTAAAAATATGGAGCGGTGGCAACACCTTTTTTGATTACAACCGACTGGCTTCGTCCTTTAATTTTAAAAACCATGTGCCCGACATAGAGGTGGCTGCCTTCCTAAAAGGAATCGCTAAAACACTTGGCTTGGTCATTTCGGTCAACAAACAAGACAAAGAAATCGTCTTTTCTTCTTTTAACGACATCATCGAAGGAAAATACGGCTTTGTGGATTGGACAAAAAATGTCCAAAACTTAGAAGTCTTTTGTGAAAAAGCCAAAGGCTATACCTTCACCTACAATAAAGACTCGAACGACAAAACCAACAGGCTGGAGGATTTTGTGGTGGGCGATGGCAAAACCAAAATCACCACAGAACTGTCTCGCATTTATGAAGACGACTTCTACGACCTCATCAACGACCGCAACTGGCGAACACCCTACATCGAACAATTAGGCAATCA
>JAHDGP010000340.1:320-2613 GCA_020627525.1 Bacteroidota bacterium | reverse complement strand
ATTGGAAGCGATTCGGGTTTTGGTTCTCAAATCTTCTGGTGGCGAGGGATGCACAATGACGAGAATGGCAATCCGTATCCATTAGGTGCTATCGGTACAAAAGATTTTAACGGCAATACCATCGGCAACAGCTCCCTCCGCTTTGGTGACGATGACGGCATTTACAACAGCTATTGGAAAAAATTTGTCGAAGGTGTGAGCGATAAAGGCATCTCCGTTGACCTCTTATTGACCATCGAGGACTGGCTGGAATACGACTATCGGAAGCAAATTTTTATTGATGGGAACAAATATCTGATTAAGGACATTAAGTTTGATGTCCTTGATCAGAGTCGGTTTGTTGAGGGGAAGGGGGTGTTGGTGAGGGTTTAAAAATATATACACACAGATATTTTTTTGTTAATAACAAAAAAAAATTTGCACTGATAGATATATTTATTTTATCTTTGCATCGTTCTTTGATTTACGGTTAATTAAATTCCAAGAATTTATCTGAAAGGTAATGTTGTAGACTAGTTTTACAACGATGACATTTTGTAAAGGTCATCTTTACGGCCCGTACTACTGCTGCGTTAGCTTTAACTGCTGCATAAGCTTTAAGTATTGCCAATTGCCCTTTTGTATATATGCTTAAATTAAAAGCTTTAAGGGCACAAGAATTTAAGAGGGTTAAATACGAATCACGTTTAACAGATAAATATTGGGCACAATTTTTTGTTGTTAATTTAAAATTTATAATATGAAAAATTTAAATAATTTAATTGATCTAATTGATCAAGTATTGGTCAAAGACCGTGATTCGTTTTTAGAACAAGAATTAGTTGTTTTAAAAGATTGTAAGGAATTATGTGAGCTCATTTGTAGTACAGATGATGAAGAAATTAAAAAAGTTTGTTTAGTCGAACTTTCTCTGAAATTAACTGTATTCTTCTTGAATGATAAAAACAATTCCCTCTCAAAACATTTAAAACAAGTAACTAAATCTATGTTCTAATGCCCTCTTCATTTTTAACCTTAAAAATTAGATACAATGAATTTAGGGAATGCAATAAAATCATTAAGAAAAGAAAAAGGAATAAGACAAAATCAACTTGCAGATACTTGTTCAATTACTCAATCATATCTTTCTAATATTGAAGCCAATAAGAAAGAACCTACATTGAGTGTTCTCCAGCAAATTTGTGAAGGTCTTTCTGTTCCTTTGCCTATACTTTTTTTTATTTCTATGGATGCTGATGATGTATCAGATGATAAAAAACAACTCTTTAACCAAATGGCACCAATGATTAAACAAACATTTTTAAAATCGTTTGCAACATGAAGTCTTTAAAAGGTCTGCAATATGAACTTCGTTGTTCTCTAGATGATTTAGAGAACTTAATTGGCTTTATTGATAATTATTATTATAAATTCGACAAAAGAAAAATTAAAGCTGACGGTAGTGTAAAAATTCGTGAAATTGAACCAAGTAAGAGAAGACTTAAAGTTATCCAAAAGAGAATAAATGATAGGATATTAACAAAAGTAAAATTTCCGAACAATGTACAAGGAGGAGTAAAAGGAAAATCTAATATAACAAATGCCAAACTGCATTTAGGTAAAAAATTCCATTTTTGTACAGATATTAAAAAATGCTTCCCTTCGATAAGACACAATAAAGTTTATTCCGCATTAATTGATAATGGTTTCTCACCTAAAGTAGCAAGATTAATCACAAATTTATGCACTTACAAAGGTAAATTACCTCAAGGAAATCCAACTAGTTCTTCTTTGGCTAATATAGTTCTCTTAAGTTTGGATAAGAAATTAATTGAGTTTTGTAATTCCCACAAAATTGTTTATTCTAGGTTTGTAGATGACTTAGTTTTTTCATCCCAAACTTGCTTTAAAGATCAACAAAATATAATTCTAAGTGAAATTTATGGATCAGGTTTTAGAATCAGTCATAGAAAAACTTTTTACAAAATTGGTCCTGCTGAAATTACTGGGATTTTAGTTAAACACAATAAACTGGCTCTAACTAACGAACTCAAGCAAAAACTTCTCATGCCACGTTCTAAAGAATCATTAAAAGGTTTACAACAATATGTTTCCAGAATAGAAACGAGTAACTAATAATATAATTTATGAAACAACTGGTTTACCTTTAGTAAACACATAATACTTATTTCCTACCAAAACAATATACTTATCTTCTTTAGAAAGCCTCGCACCCCAATTAGATATGTTTAGGTTTTCAATATTTATACTATTGATATAATCCTTGAATTCGGTTTTAGTATATTCAGCAGTA
>JAHDGP010000340.1:0-310 GCA_020627525.1 Bacteroidota bacterium | reverse complement strand
TTTATCTCTTTTCGGTATGTTATTAATGAAATATTCTAGATATCTGCTTCTAATAGAAGCATAATCCCAATTAACTATATTTTCAATTAGCAATTTGCCAACAATAGATACTTTAAATCCACTCATTACATTTCTTAGATATTTATGAATTTCTTCGTTATCAGAAATCAGAAGCCCACACATATAAAAGTGGTCAATTAAATCACGGCTTTTGTCAAACCGCTTTAAGCATATAATATCATAGAAATCTGTTAAATAGTGTATTTTTAATCTTTCAATTACATATATTAAATCAAGAAAAGCCTCTAAT
>JAHDGP010000339.1 GCA_020627525.1 Bacteroidota bacterium | reverse complement strand
GCAATTCCGCTGCAGTTGAGTACTCTTTGTTTTCAAATGCTATATCTGACAACCTCAATCAGAGAGCTGCACGAAAAACAAACTAGTAATGAGCATATTATACTTAGTAAAAATGACTTGTGTTTGCGCATATTGTTGTATCTCCAATTTTAGACTGATTCTAAATTTGTTCTCAATTTAAACAGAAAAATCATTCTGTATAGTATAAATGTTAAGAAGTTGTTTAGAATTACGGAATTATTGATTTTAAACTAAAAAACCGATTCGCTGAAAGCGAATCGGTTTTTGCTCGAAAAGTACCCATTTTCTATTTTATAAACAACATTTCTCTGTACTTTGGAAATGGCCAATATTCATCAGAAATTACCAACTCTAACTTGTCAATATCTCTTCTTATTTTCTGCATATAAGGAATCACTTCATCGCTGTATGCCTTAGATTTTTTACTTGCATGTTCAATTTTGTTCAGTTTTTTTCTGCAATTTATCAGCGCAAGAATATGATCGTTGAGTGTTCCTATTTTCTCGTTAATGTATTCAATCAGTTTCATTTGAGCAGCAAGATTCTTCTTTGTAATACCAACCTGCTTTAATTTTATAACATTGTCAGAAAGGTCATTTAAATATGAAACTGCCGCAGGAATGATCTGTGCAGTTGCAATCTGCCCAAGCAACCTCGCTTCAATCTGAATTTTTAGACCGTAGTTTTCTTGCGAAACTTCATAACGAGCTTCTAATTCGCTTTCTGTAAAAATTTCATGTTTACTAAATAACTTTTTAGACTCTTTTGAATTGAGGAAATCCAATGCGTAAGCTGTAGAACGTATATTTGACAAGCCTCTTTTCTCTGCCTCTTTTGCCCATTCTTCACTATAATTATCCCCTTCAAATAAGATTGGTTGACATTCTTTAATATACTTTTTAAGTACTTTGAAAATTGCTGTATCTTTTTTATCTCCTTTTTCTTGGAATTTTTTGACATCAGCAGTAAACTTTGTTAATGTTTCTCCTACAATGGTATTTAAAACAGTCATTGGAAAGGAACAATTTGCAGAAGAACCAACTGCTCTGAATTCAAACTTATTCCCTGTAAAAGCAAATGGAGAAGTACGATTTCTGTCTGTATTATCAAGCAACAAATCGGGAATCATATTATGGATGTCCAATTTTAAATCCATCTTATCATAATCATCCATTGAATTGGTGCTCACTCTTGACATTATCTCTTTTAAAACTTTTGATAATGCATCTCCAATGAAAACAGAAATAATTGCTGGCGGCGCTTCATTTGCTCCCAACCTGTGATCATTTCCAGCAGAAGCAATGCTTGTTCTCAGTAAATCGGAATAGTCCTTTACCGCTTTTATTGTGTTGACAAAAAATGTTAAAAATTGTATGTTTTTTCGAGGAGTTTTTCCTGGAGAAAGCAAATTGGTACCTGTATCCGTTTTTAATGACCAGTTATTGTGTTTGCCCGATCCATTCAAGCCAGCAAAAGGCTTTTCGTGCAACAATACTTGTAATTTATGTCTTTTGGCAACCCTTTTCATCAAATCCATCAACAATTGATTTTGATCAACCGCTCTGTTTACTTCATCAAATACGGGCGCAAATTCATATTGCCCTGGTGCCACTTCGTTGTGTCTTGTTTTTAAGGGAATGCCTAATTTTAAGGATTCAACTTCCAATTCAAGCATATAGGCATAAACTCTTTCTGGGATGGTTCCAAAGTAATGATCGTCTAATTGTTGACCCTTAGACGGTCCATGACCCAACAGTGTTCTACCGGCAATCACCAAATCTGGTCTTGCATTGTACAGTGCCTCATCAATTAGGAAAAATTCCTGTTCCCAACCAAGCGTAGGAATGACGCGTGTGGCATTTCTGTCAAACAAATTAACAACAGGCAGTGCTGCACGTTCAATAAACTCTTGGGATTTTAACAAGGGTGCTTTAAAATCCATTGAAGAGCCACCATATGAAATGAAAATTGTTGGAATACAAAGTGTTCTGCCACTTTTGCCAACTTCTACAATAAAGGCGGGCGACGAAGGGTCCCAAGCAGTATAACCTCTTGCTTCGTGGGTGGTTCTCAAACCGCCAGAAGGAAATGATGAACCATCAGGCTCTCCTTGAATCAAAGTATCTCCATCAAATTTTTCAATTCCTTTGCCCTGACTTACAGGCGTAAAAAATGTATCGTGCTTTTCAGCAGTTAAGCCCGTAAGCGGTTGAAACCAATGGGTATAATGCGTTGCTCCTTTACTTATAGCCCACGTTTTCATAGCGTTGGCAACTTGTTGAGCAATTGATCTATCAATTTTGTGACCTTTTTCTATTGTTTTTGAAACAATTTTGTAAGTTTCATCGGATAAAAACAAACGCATTTTGTCCAGAGTGAAGACATTTTGCGCAAAGTAATCGGATATTTTTAAAGAAGGACGTTCAATATCCCTAATTTCTCTATTTGCAGCTTGTGCAATTGCGGACTTCCTAGTGTTTTCCATTAAAAATGTATAATTTTTTTATTTTAAGTGTCAAAACTAATGTTTTTGACAATATTATACAATTATTTTTGGCAATTGTTCGAAAAAAATGAATTTTTACTGGAAATAAAACACAAATAAAAAATTATAATATGAATTTGATCTGCTAAAATTTTTATTATTTATAAATATTGCTGTGTTAAAGAACGATTTTGAGTCTTCAGAATTCCTTGCAAATGAAAGTGTTGAAATTTTTTTTATCAATCTAGCTCAAAATATTTCAATTGCTTTTAAAAAAGACTTAATTTCGCTCGCTGAATTTTTGGAAAAAACAAAACGGAAAACAACTCGTGAGATTAACTTCGCTTAAAATACATGGCTTTAAGAGTTTTGCAGAAAAAACTGTAATCAACTTCAATAAAAATATTACTGGTGTTGTTGGACCTAATGGTTGTGGTAAATCTAATGTAATTGATGCAATTCGTTGGGTTTTAGGTGAGCAAAGAACGAAGGCACTGAGATCTGACAAAATGGACAACTTGATTTTTAATGGTACTAAAAATCGAAAAAGCTCCAATCGTGCCGAAGTTATCCTGACTTTTGAAAATAACAGAAATTTACTACCTACCGAGTTTTCTACTGTAACCATTGCAAGGGTTTTGTACCGATCTGGTGAAAGTGAATACAGAATTAATGATGTTTCTTGTAGATTGAAAGATGTAACAAGTCTTTTTATGGATACGGGTATCAGTAATGATTCTTACGCCATCATTGAGTTGAGTATGGTAAATGACATTTTGAGTGATAAAGACAATGTCAGAAGAAAACTATTTGAGCAAGCTGCTGGAATCTCAAAATACAAAAAAAGAAAAAGAGAAACATTCAATAAGTTGAATGCAACTGAAACTGATCTGGAAAGAGTGGAGGATTTGTTAGCAGAAATTGAAAGTAATCTTAAAAACCTGGAAAAACAAGCAAGAAGAGCCGAAAGGTATATTAAAGTAAAAGAAGGGTATAAAGAGGCGAGTCTGAGTCTGTCCACTAATAAGTTATCGCATTACAAGGATTTGTTTGATGAGTTAAAGTCCAAAAATGAGGATCAAGCGACAGGAAGGAAAGACTTGGAAGTGGCAATTGCTGAAATGGAATCTGGAATTGAAGATGATAAGCGTCATTTGAATGAGCAACAAGAAATAATGAGTGATCATCGGTTGCGATTGAACAACCATGTTGACAAATTGCGTTTTGAAGAGAATAGTAAAGGATTGTTAAATGAAAAAGTAAAATATCTATTTGAAAAGAAGGCTACCCTAAAACAAGATATTGAAGAAAACTCGCAAGCCATTCAAAATAATAAAAGAGAATTAGAAAGTTTAAATGAAAATTTAATTGAGGAAGAAAATGCTTTAGAAAATTTAATAAATGAATTAAACTCAGCTAAAGACAGTAATTCGGAAATTAAAGAGCAATATTTAGCTAAAAAAGAACAATTACAAGACTACGAAGATGAATATAAGAGAGCGGAGTACGAAGTGTTTTCTATTGAAAAAGAAATAGCCATTCTGAATAATCAAAAGGAAAACATAAGCAATGAAATTGGGCAAAGCAGACTTCGCTTTGAATCAAAGCAAAAAGAGTTAAACGGACTTCGTGTCAATCAAAAGGTAGTTGCTGCTGATTCGGATAAATTAAAAAAAGAATTACAAGAATTAATTACTAGAAAAGATAATAGGGATAGTGAATTAAATGAGAGTCAAATTAATTTAGATTCATTAAGAGAACAATTAATTGAATTAAATCGTGATCTAGACTCTAAAAAGAATGAATATAAATTAACGAAAAGTTTAGTAGATAATTTAGATGGATATTCGAACGCGGTTAAGTTTTTAAAAGAATCTGACTGGGGTGGACAAATGCCTTTATTGGCAGATATTTTTGATTGTGATGATGAATATAAAGTTACGATTGAGAATTATTTAAAACCTTATTTAGAGAATTATGTTTCTGTCGAGGTCAATGACGCAAATAAAGCGATTGATTTATTAAGAGTTTCAGACAAGGGAAAGGCTGGTTTTTTAATATTAAATGAATTTAAAACGAATGCTGAAAAGTCCAATATTGGTGAATATGTGCCTGCATCTAAAGTAATTAAAGTCGATAATAAATATAAAAACCTTTTGAGTAGCTTGCTTGACAATGTTTATGTTAGCAAAAATGGTGTGGAAACTTTTCCGTATACAGATCACCCAGATGCTTCTGTTTTGAGTAAATCTGGAGATATTATTCGTAAAAATGGTTTGATTAAAGGGGGTTCTGTAGGGGCTTTTGAAGGAAAGTCCATTGGTAGAGTTCAGAACTTAGAAACATTGGAAAAAGACATTGCTTCGCTTGAAGAAGAAAAAGCTGTTTTAGACGAAAAATTTCAAAGCCAGAAAGAAAAAGTCCAATCATTAAAATCAATTAACATAAACAAAGAATTACAAAATAAGCAGAATGAATTTAATAAAAATCAAAATAGCTTAATTTCTTTTGATACGCGTATTCAGAATTATGAAACTTTTTTAGGAGAAAATGAATCCAACTTTACAGCTTTTGATGAGAAAATTTCAAATATAAATAAACAAGTTGAAGAGTTATCTGAAAGCCTGGAAGATGCAAACAATAAA
>JAHDGP010000011.1 GCA_020627525.1 Bacteroidota bacterium | reverse complement strand
AGATGATGAATACAACTTCAATCCGTTTTTGAAATTTATGGGACAATTGGTCCAATATTCTATATTTGAAATTTCATTGAAATCAGTAGTCTGACAGAAATCAACTATGTTATTTCACTTTTATGGGTTGTTGGAATGATGAATTCTATCAATATGTTGGACAATATGGATGGCATAACGGGGATTACCTCTACTGCAGTTGTGGTAACTACCTTGGTGATAATGGTATTAAGTGGAATGGTTTCTCCTTTCTATTTTATCTTAATGGCTGGCGTAATTGGAAGCATTATTGGTTTCTTAAAATTGAACTGGAACCCTGCTAAAATCTATATGGGGGATGCAGGCAGTCAGTTTTTAGGAGCATTTTTATCAGCTGTTTCTATGTTGTATTTGTGGAATATCTACGGCGCTGCCAATGATCAAATTATTCGTTGGAGTCAATTTGCTTTGCCATTGATTGTTTTCATTTTACCAATAATAGACACACTTACGGTTTCCATTAGAAGAATAGCGAGAGGGCAATCTCCTTTTGTGGGCGGTCGTGATCATACCACACACAATTTAGCGGTTTGGGGAATGAAAGATTACCAAGTAGGCATTGCCTTTGCTGTTGTATCTGTTATTTCTGCCTTTTTAGCTGTTTGGATTTTCAACAATATGATGATTCAGCCGATCGGTTGTACGCTATTAGCTTTAACTTATTTTCTTTTGCTTTTTGGAGGGATTCAAATGGTATATCAAGTGAATGAGAAAAAAGCGGCAGGTGTTTCTGTAAAAACATCTCCTAAAATAAAGCCTATGGTAGCATTACAAAGAGTTGATGGTGGCAGTTCACGTTCTGTTGTAAAAGACAAAAGTGCAGTCTAATTCTAGACTATCTAAATAAGATTTCATAAATGCATTATCTCGCAATATTTGCTGGCGGTGGATTAGGCAGTTTGTGCAGATATGGTATTTCCAAAATATCCATTCCTTATTTTACTAACTTTCCCATTCATACATTGTTGGCAAACCTTTTTGCCAGTGCTATTTTAGGATTTCTCACAGGTTTGTTTCTCTTAAAATTTTCTAGTGCCGCTGACGAATGGAAGTTGTTTGCTGTTACGGGTTTTTGTGGTGGATTTAGCACTTTTTCCACATTCAGTTTAGAAACATTTAAGCTCATTCAAAACGATCAGTTTTTCCTTGCTTTTCTTTATGTACTTATAAGCGTTGCTGTTTGTGTTGGGATGGTTTATGCTGGGTATGTTTTAGCTGGGAATTGAAGACCTACTCTACTCATACCTCAAAGATTCAATAGGATCTAAACGAGAAGCTTTTATTGCTGGATAAATACCCGCTACAACACCAACAATTAAACAAAAAGTGATCCCCACTAAAATCCACATCCACGGAATGATAAAAGGTCCATTCAACATCATTGAGACAACATTGCCCACAATAATCCCCATAATTACTCCAATGACTCCACCGATCTGACAAATGAGAATAGCCTCTCCTAAAAACTGCATGAGAATCGTTCTATTCTTTGCGCCAATCGCTTTGCTAATGCCTACTTCCCTAGTACGTTCTGCCACTGCCACCAACATTATGTTCATCAAACCAATGGCTGCACCAATGAGTGTTATCCCTGCTATTATGTAAGCCGCAACTGCCAAATAAGATATTTGCTCAACGAACATTTTCGACAATTTATCGCTTTTGGAAATACTAAAATCATCGGCTTCACTGAGGTCTAATTTTCTAATATTTCGCAATACGCCTGTTGCTTCCGATGTGGCAATATCAATATCATACTCTGGATCAACAGAGACATTTATGGTATAAGACCTATTGGCACTTGGGAACTTACTCCTTGCATTTACAACAGAAATCAAACACATATTTCCACTATCAAAAACACCTGAAGAACCTTTGTCTGCCAAAACACCAATTACTCGATAAGACTTCCCCTCAATACTTATCTGTTCCTCCAATGATTTTGCTGCTTTTTTAAATAATTTTTTAGCCAATGAAGATCCAAGTATCGTTACATTGGTACCAGACTGTACTTCTGGCTCTGAAAAGTTTCTTCCAATACCTACCTCTGCTGTTCCCAATGTTAAATAAGATTCATCAGCAGCTTGAATAAATACAGTTGGATCAGTTTTTTTGTCTTTGAATTTTATAGTTGCAAGTCCACGCACATTTGCATTTATAGCAATTTTTGAAGGATAGCTGTAACGTTCCTTAAACTCCATTGCTTGCTCCAAGGTAATGGCATCACTTGAATTTCTCCTATGTCCTGGACCAATAATGCCTCCACCTTTTTTGGTAATGGTATAAGTATTGGCTCCCATCCCTTTGAATGCGTCAGTAATACCAGCTTTGATACCATCCACCGCTGTTAATATTCCCACCAATGCCGTTATGCCCAGTGCGATGATTAGCAATGTTAAAACTGATCTCAAAAAATTTCCACGAATAGATTTTAAAGCCAGTGATGTAGTATCTAAAATGTTCATTCTTTCTAAAAATACAGTTTTTTAAGGACAAGACCAATTATTATCAAATTCAAAAAACAGCGTCGCACAAATTCAATTTTAAATCATCAATATCTGCCGAGAATTGAACCATTATTCAAATGAATAGTTCTAGTTCAACCTTTATCTTTTTTCCAAAACAGCAGGGTAATTAGAGTTAAAATTTGGTAGTCAATAAATATTTTATTGTAGAATGATAAAAAAGTGAAAAAAATTTCGTATTAGGTGCCTTCTTCCTATAGAAAGCTGGCGAGTGGTTTTAGCGAGTGGTTTTTTGAGCTAAAATATCCAAAATTTCACAAAAAAAGGGCGACAATATTATTGCCGCCCTTTTAGGTTAGAAAGTGAGTTTTATTTTTAGTTAGCCAATCTTTGACCATCTTGGTAAGTAACCATAAAGGCATCTCTGTATCCACGATCGCGAATTTGCTGTAAAACGCTTTTTGCATATCCTATATCAGAGAAACTACCTACTACTATTTTTTGTAGTCCGGCATTGTATTCAACATCAATAGACCCTAAATCTCTAAGCGAACTGTATTTATCAGTATTTGAACTACGACCTGCTGAGACTTGAATTTTGTATTCTATACCATAGCTTTGATTATCTGTATTAGCAGCCGGATAATCCGTTTCATAAATATCGTCAGAGTTTGCTCTTCCTACATACTCCGTTTCATAAGATGGAGTATAAGTTGAAGTAGGTCTTGGATTCGGATCTGTATACGTCGGTGTATAAGTTGTCGTCGTCGTTGCTCTAGGATTTGGATCGGTATACTTTTTGGTCATTGGCATATCATTCGTTGGTGTTGCATCATCATAAGAATCAAAGTATGATGCTGGTGCTGGCTCTGAAGTGCCTGTTGATGTGGCATTCCCCATATAAGGAGAATCTGTAGCCGTACCAGATGCAGGTTGCTGCGTTGCCGGCTCATCAAAGGAAGTATCAAAAGGAACATCATCCATTACATTTTCCTGTGGTTTTACTTCAGGGAATTCGTATAAAGAACCACCAAAGCCTCCACCATAGTATCTAGGCACGCTGTAAACAGCATTATTAGAATAGCCAATAATTTTAAATTCTGTTCTTCTGTTAGCTTGATGTTCTTCTTCACTACAAGTAGCTCCATTAAAACAACCATTTACCAATTGAGACTCGCCATATCCTTTTGCATAAATTCTCTTTGAAATTACACCACGACTAACGATGTAATTTACAGCTGACTCTGCTCTTCTTTGAGACAATTCTAAGTTATAATCATCGCTCGCTCTTGAATCTGTATGTGAACCAAGCTCTACAATCAAACCTGGGTTTTCGTACATCAAACGAACAATTTTATCTAGCTCTGCAGCTGCATCAGGACGAATAAATGATTTATCCAAGTCATAATAAATATGGTTCAAATTCAAATCTGGAATAATCTTTTCATCAATAACAGTTGGTTTTTCTTCATTAACTGTAATTGGTCTCAATTCGATGTCCATTGCCAAATCTTTCATCAGCGCATTTGAACAATCACGTCCTTTTGTTGAAACTCTTTTTGTTGCAGTAAAATAATGCTCCTTAGTTGCATAAACAACATAATCTGTTTCAGTATTTAATTCAAAAAAGTAAGTACCTGGATCTTCTGTTACATACGTTTTTTCACGTTTATCATCAGACTCTATTTGAACCAGACGAACGATTGCTCCTTCAATAGGTGCTAATGTTCCCGCCTCGTAAATCAATCCAGTAAGGCTACAGTAAATGCCACCTAACTCATTTGGTGTCATTGGCACTTTCACATTCAACACAGGACTATCTAGCCCTTCCGTTGAAACAGACTGCATACCATCTTGATAATTATCTTTAGAGGTTCTTACTTCATAAGTTTTATCTTTAACAATTGGGAAACTGAATTTTCCATCAGCAAAAGTTGTACGTTCTTGTACAATCACACCATCTTCGATAAGTTGTACAATCACGCCTTCCATTGGCTCCTCAGTTACAATGTCTATAACTAAACCTTCCATTTTATAAGCCGATCTACTGAAGCTGTAAATATCATCATCCCCTAAACCACCTGGACGGTTTGATGAGAAATAACCAAGTGTACCTTCTTCGTCCAATATTATTCCAAAATCATCATGATTTGAATTGATAGGCATTCTTAAGTTTTCAGGTGTTGACCAGCTTCCATCTTCTAATTGTGAAGAAGAAAAAATATCTAAACCACCTAAACCTGGTAATGCATCAGAAGCAAAATAAAGTGTTCCATCTTCGTGTATGAAAGGGAACATTTCACGACCTTCTGAATTTATCTCAGGACCTAAGTTCATTGGGTTACCCCAAGAGCTTCCATCTTTAAATGCAACATAAATATCTTCTTCTCCATATCCTCCTTGCATATCTGAAACAAAGTATAAAGCTTGTCCATCTGGACTTAATGTTGGATGTCCAACAGAATATTCATCACTATTAAATGGCAATTCTTGAATATCACCCCAATCATCATCACCTTCACGTTCTGCCGTATAAATTTTCAATCTGACTGTATTCTCAGAATCTTTTCTTTTCTTTCCTTTGTAATAATTATTTCTAGTGAAGAACAAAGTAGATTCATCTCTTGAAAAAGTTGTTGTTCCTTCATGCATCCAGGTATTTGGCTGCCCTTTGAATAATTCTGGTTTTTTGTGCTCAACAGGATCAGTATTACTAATTGACTCACTGTAAAACAAATCTAAGAAAGGAGCATTTGTCCATTCATATAATTTATCTTGAAACTTTCCACCACGAGCTGAAGCAAAAACAATTCCATCCCCAAAAAAGGTAGGGCTAAAATCTGATTGTACAGAATTGATATTCAGGTTTGATATATTGTAAACACCAGGATCTTGCTTAAAATAGTCTTCTTTATCACAAGACTCTGCCAATCTCAACCCACGTGTATCTGCAGGAACCCTGCTGGCAAATTCTAAAAACATTTCTTTCGCAAGTTCACACTTACCATTCATTTTCAAAGCCATACCATAATGCAGAAAGTCTTCGTCATCACCAATTTCCGAGTCGATGATTTGTTCGTACCAATATTCTGCTTCAGTAGGTTTATTCATCAAACGATAACAATCTGCTAATTTCAACTTGGCATCATCGTTTTCTTCTTTTGTAAGGATTTTTTTATACAGTTCAGCTGCTTCGGGATAATTATAAGTCTCGAAGAACTCATCTGCTTTTTTCATTTTTCCACTTTGTGCCAAAATGCATTGAGTTGTCAAAGCAAACAACAAGAGCATTGCAAAGATTCTAAGGAGAGGTCGGTTTATGTTCATAACCATTATTTTTAAGCAAAAAAGCTGTTTTAAATTTTCCAGTAGCTTTAAATAAAATTTGTTAGTTTCAATTTGGTATATTGTCTTTGACTAAGCACAATATTATTGCCTGGCAAAGCATTGTTATTTATATTTAACCAAAAACAATACCAATTTTAAATTAGTTAACGAAATTTGTGGCTAGTAGTTGGGGTTGATGTAAAATACTTTTCGTCATATTGTATTAATACTTAATAAAATACACTTAGTTTCAAAATATTTAACACTTATTTGAAAAATTTGAAAATTATCAGTAATTAAAGTCTAATATATTAACATATAGTGATTTAGATTACAAAACTAATACAATATTATAGCTATAAAAATCACTTAGTGAAAATGAAAAAATAATTTTCAATTTATCATATAGAATTTAACGAAAAAATGAGGGCATAATACATCTTTTCCAAGTATTTTTGACGCAGTTGCCAATGAAGAAAGAGTATTGAAATATACTGCAATCTAAAACACAAGTCAAACATTTTATTTTTTATTATAAATATTAATTTTTGTCAATACTTTTAACCATTACTTACATTTTTGTTTTCCTGTTCATTATCAGCAAATTACGCTTTGCGATACCGACTCGAACGCTTCAGTTTTTTTTTATGTTAAAATTAGTGATTGGTGGTTTATATGCGTTTGTCCATTACCACTTTTATACTGGTGACACCTGGGCTTATTTTAAGTTTGGCAAAATATTGTTTAATGAGTTTCACCAGTCTCCTATAGAGTTTTTTAAACTAACAATATTGCCTCGACCAAGCGCACTTCCTGAAAAGTGGACTAAAATAGCAGACATTATCCCATATTGGCATCAATCTTCTGGTTATACTATGATTCGGCTTCAAGCCATTTTAAACTTTTTCTCTTTCGGAAATTACCCTGTTCATATAGTTTTTTGGAATTTTTTCTCGACCATAGGTTTGGCATATGTATACGAAGTCATCAATCAATTCTTCAAAACAGATAAAAAGATATTGCTTTTTTTAATATTTCTACTACCATCTTTCCTATTTTGGGGATCAGGAGTTCATAAAGAAGCCATTTGCTTTTTCACTTTAGGCGCCATTTTGTATCATACTTTTAAGCTGGCTAAAACTCCTTTTAGAGTAATTAGCTGGTGCATCATTTTATTTAGTGCATTTCTTTTGCTATTGATTAGACCGTATTCGCTTATTTTATTTTTACCAATTTTAATCGTTTTCACTTGGCATCAATTTAACCCAAAGTATACTTTACTAAAATATGCCTTTACCTATATAGCTTCAATATTTCTCGCTTGGAGCTTATCCACCTTTAGCTCAATTAATGTTTTTGAAAAACTAAGAAGAACTCAAGAGGTTTATGCTTTGTATTACATTGGAAAATCTGACTTTGATCCACCATTCATTCAAGCAAATTTATCAAGTATAATTGCGGCAACTCCAGTTGCTATTTATAATGTAATCCTTAGACCAACATTTAATGATATTCATAACTTTCTATCTATATTGGCTTTTATCGAAACCTATTTGATAATAAGCATGTTTATATATTTTATCTACAATGGAAAATTTGTTCAAGCTAGAAAACAGGTCTTGTTTTATGGATTTTTATTCTTTTCAATCAGTTATATAATTTTGATCGGCATAACAATTGACAATGTAGGAGCGATTGTACGATACAGGTCTGTTCCTTATTTATTTTTACTCTCTGCATTCTGGATGCTATACTCAGAAAAAAAATCAATTCGAGAAAAAAAATAATTGTTCGTAATTTCGAACCGATATCTTGTCACTATGAAAAATGAATCAAATCCATTGGTATCTGTAATCATTCCAACCCACAATCGCTTGGAAAGATTAAAGCTTGCTATTGATTCTGTGCTTAATCAAACTTATTCAAATTTGGAGGTAATTGTCGTGGATGATGGTTCAAAAGATGGGACTGCTGACTATTTAAAATCCATTGAAAAGGAAAACCTAAGAATATTCAAAAATGAACAAGGGAGCAAATTTTGCCAGAAATGTGGGATTAAAAAATGGGCGACTACATAGCTTTACTTGACGATGATGATCAATGGTTTCAAAATAAAATAGCGGTTCAAATGTTGGTACTCGATACTGACAAAAGCCTTATTGGCATCAGTTGCAGTTACAAAATCATTGATGAAGTAAATGAGGATTTCAAAAATGAAATTTTGAGAAATATGACTGTTGATTTTGAAAAACTATTGAACAGGAACTATGTTGGCAGTTGTTCTTTTTTCTTATTCAAAAAAACAACTGGCGTTTTCTTTGATGAATCTTTAAACTCTTGCCAAGATTGGGACTTTTACCTGCAATTATTAAAAAAAACTGGTTTACAAATAAAAGTTCTTCCAGATTTCTTAGTAAAATATTATGTACATAGCAACCAAATTTCTGGGTCTGGACGCAAGCGCATTTCAGGAGAAAAAGCATTTTTAAAAAAATACAAAAAACACTTTAGTCTAAAAAATCATTGCAACTTCAGCTATATTTATAGAGGTTGGTTGAGAGAGTCTTTGATTGAAACCATTGGTATTGAAAATTTTGTCAAGTTGAGAAGCATTTACAGAAAAACAATAAAAAGCAATTCGTGAAAAAGGTCGTTCAAATATTGTATTCTGGATTAGGAGGCACTGGTTCCGTTTTTTTTTCAATGATAGATTCTAATGCTGGAAAAAAATATGAGCACCATGCAATATTTTACGGAATAGAACCTTTATGCAATGAATACGAAGAAAAATGCAAACAGATGGATGTTTCTTTTTACTACTTTTTAAAAAAAAGAGGATTAGATTTATCTACTCAAAATAAAATAAGAAAACTGATTAATCAAATAAAGCCTGACGCAATTATAAATCACTCGGCGCAAACTATTTTTGCTTGTTATGCTCATCGCTTTCAAAACGCTTCTTGTAAATTTATTACTGTAGAACACCAAGCCAATCATTTGAAGACTGATAGAATGTGGACATTGTCAAAGCTAAGTCTAAAATTTTCTGATCAGGTGGTTTACCTTACAAACAATTATAGAATCGAAGTGGAAGAAAAGCTAAAGAAAGCACTCGACAATAGTATTCATACCATCATCCCCAATGGCATTTCTCTAAAAAATTTCAAACCCCAAAAAAGAAATGAAAATAAAAATGAAATAAGTTTAGGAATGATCAGCCGATTAACCCCTAACAAAGATCATCCCACTCTACTACGTGCCATCAAACTCCTAAAAGGCAAACCGTACTTTGATCGATTAAAACTTCACATCGCTGGATCGGGCATTACCCAAAAGCCTTTAGAAAGCACTGCTGAGGAACTTGAAATTGACAAACAGGTTGTTTTCACTGGCTTTTTAAATGAAGAACAAATCGTTTCTTTCTTACAAAATTTGGATATTTACATTCACGCAACCTATGGAGAAACAATGAGTACAGCTATCATGCAAGCCCAAGCAACAGGACTTCCGATTATTGCCAGCAATGTAAAAGGAGTAAACAATGTGATCAATCACTTACAGAATGGTTTACTTGTTGAATTAGAAAATGCAGAAGTATTGGCAGAAAAAATTGATCTACTTGTCAATGACAAACCGATGCGCCAAAAATTTTCTGAAGCCTCATTGAAATTTGCTAAAGAAAATTTATCATCAGAAATAATGGCTGAAAAATATTTTAAATTGATTGAAAGCCAATGAAGATTTTGTACATACAAATAGTGAGAGCACTTGCAGGTTCTGAAAAATATTTCAACGAAATAATGCCTATGTTGAAAGCAAAAGGTATTGATTGTGAGTTTTTGTGCGTGCATTTATCAGAGGACAAAGGCAATCATAAAAAAGTAACCGATCCACTTGAAAAGTCGGGTATAAAAGTGCATTATATAGAAACAGAAAGTCGATTAAACTTTTCTTTACTAAAAGATATAAATGCCATTATAAAAAGCAACAACTATGACTTCGTAAATACTCATTTAATTTATGGAGAAGTTTGGCTTGCATTGATAAAAATATTCTTCAATAGAAAGGTTCGAATCCTCTCCACAAGACACGGATACAATGCTGCCTTTACTGATCAATATGGTTTCGATCCTGACAAAAGGGTTTACAATCCTTTCTATTTGCTAACGCGTTTTGCAGGAATGTTTTCAGAAGGTTCGATCGCCGTTTCTCAGGCTTTAAAAGACTTTTACATTGGTCAAAAAATTTGCAAAGAAGGTAAGGTCGATGTTGTACACCACAGTTTTGATTTCAACTTTGATGTTTCAAGCTCAAACTCCTCTATAAAAAAAGCAAAACACCAATTGGTAATTGTGGGCAGACTAATTGCATTTAAGGGACACCGTTATTTATTTTCAGCTATTGGAAAATTGGTAAAAAAATATCCAGACATTCAACTTTTTGTAGTTGGATCGGGAGAGATTGAACAAGAACTCAAACAGCAAGTTCAAGACCTAAAATTAGAAAAAAACATCATTTTTGAAGGATTTAAAAAAAATGTCCTTGAATATATGGCAGCCTCTGACATTGTTATGATTCCTTCAACCTCTGAGGGTTTTGGCATTGTTTTTCTCGAAGCATTTGCAGCTAAAACACCTGTCATTGCTTTTGATGTAAGTGCTAGCAATGAAATCATCATCGACGAAGAAACGGGCTTATTGGTTACACCGTATGATGTCGATGAAATGGCTCAAAAGATTGATGAGCTTTTATCCAATCCTTCTAAAAGAAAAGTTTTGAGCGAAAAAGCATATCAAAGACTTAACACCCATTTCAAACCAGAAAGAATGGTTGATGAAACGATTGCATTTTATAGAAAAATGCTGTAATTTTATAGAGCAAATGCAATCAAAAAAATGCTTTTTATTTCCTTGATTACTTTTGCCCTTCTACTCAATATTTTTGTTCTGGCAGCAGGATTCGAACCTGCGTCCACCTGGATCCAGAGCCAGGCGTTCTACCGCTGAACTATACCAAAAACCGAGATGGATGCAGGGCTCGAACCTACGTCTGCCCGGGTGAGAGCCGGGTATTCTAGCAATTGCCCCTTTTGTTTATCTGTCAAATTCGCCAATACTTCTTGATTTGGATAGATATAAGATATTGCCAACCAACAAGTTTGACTTTCTACTTTTACTATCTTTTTTCTCTTTAAAATCTTAGACAAAGTAACACGTTCGCCTTTACATCTTTTAAAGAGCATATCACATATTATATCGAAAGACCTCGCTTGGCTTTTATTGGTAAACACACTTCTCAAGTTACATCTAGCATTATAGTAAGCTATAAAACATGCTGTATTTATATCTCTACTAAACAGTTCAAAGTCTAAATTATGAACAATTCCGTGTTTTGCTATTTTTTGAAATTCCGTTTTTCTAATTTCTCTTTCAAATTTTAAAAGTTTACTTTCCAACCTTTTCAATAACCTCCACTTTTTATTGTAGTTTCTCTTAGAAATGTCTAATCCTATTTTTTTTCTTTCAGATTTATTTAACCTGTCTGCTAAAAAATTATTTTCACCAACATCTTTGTTGATCAAAGGTGACACTTCGTTAATAAATTCTTTAATATCAGAAACATTGTTGTAATCTATTTCTACAATATTCTTTAGTTTAAAAATTTCAATTGCTTTTCTAATTTGTTTTTCTGAACCTACTGCTTTGGAAAATTCTTCCATCATAGATGTATAAGCAAACAACTTTCTCTTTAAAGAGCCTTTTGCTGCCTTTTCAAGAATCTTAGATTCATATAAAGACAGCTCCTCCCCTAGAACACGCAAGATAATCTCTGCAATATCTTCAGGTCTTTTTCTTTGACTCAAGCTTCTGTATAATTCTTTAAGTTTGTCCATTTTATAAATCGTTTTCTTGTTTACAATACAAGATTAAAACACTAGTGCGCAATCTTTTTGCGTAGATTTATTTTAATGGATTTTTCCGATTTTTTTTATTCGGAATCATTGCTTTTTGGGGTCATAAACAAAGACCTCCACTAGCGCACTAACAGAGTAAACTCTGCCCGTCTTCGCTTCTTTACATCTGTACCTTTTGCGCATCAATGGACCTTTAATAAACATTTTCGAATCTCCCGGAATATAAAAGTAGGTACCATCAGGTAAGCTATCCAAAGTTTTCAAGTCAGATTCCCACGGAACCTTTTCATCGTACAATCGCAATGTTTTATACAACTTCGCATCCACACAACTAGAAGCCGAAGGACTAATCAAGTGTTCAACTACAGCTTGTTCAATATCTTTTGGAAAAATATTTTGGTTTAAAAAGCAAGACAAAGTGGCTTTGTAAGTTTCCTGCCACTCATAACCATGCGGTTTAACATTGTCTTTAAATTGGATATAAGTAAACATGTGTGCAAACTCATGTACAAGCGTAATTAGAAAAGCGTAGGGATTTAGATCACCATTCACAGAGATTCGGTGCCCGTACCCGCCATGAGGAGCACGATAATCACCCAATTTAGTTTTTCTTTTTCTAGTAATTTTTAAGGCAACTTTATTAGCAAGTGTCCAATCTACTATTCTTGGTACAGCGCCTTCGGGAATAAACTCTGAAAGTTGTTCAGATAATTTTTTGCTTAATCCGTTTGTCGATGTGATTGGCGTACTTGGATAAATTAACGACTTCAAATATTTTAAAAGCAATGTAAATAATTAAGAACGAAAGCACAAAATGCTTTTCGACAGGTTTATTAATAAATATAAATATCGCTAAAAAAAAGAAGGATAACAAAAGACGTAAGGAAATCAAGAAAAGAACAATGGTTGTAGTGGTTAACTCTTTATATTTTGTTTTAATAATTCTCAATAAAACAATCAATCCAATGCTTAGAAAAGTGGAAAAAGTAAAAAAGAGCCAAGTTGATCTTTCAAAAGCAGGCTCATCAATCCATAAAAAGGCAAAAAACAGGAGTAAGGCAAAACCCACTGTCATATAAATCCATCTCAATGCTACTTCTGCTAGAGAAATCATTTTTTTATAAGTAAATCTTTGAATGCATACCACAAAGAAAAGAAAACAGCAAGCAATGAGACACCCGCTGCAAAATAAGGCTTCGAAGTTTCAAAATATCCATCAAGCCACTTTCCTGCAAAAGCACCCATTAATATAATGACTATCATCTGAAAAGCCAATCCTACAAAACGCATATAGCGCAGATTCTCAGACTGCCTTCGAGACTTCTGATCCTGATTTTTCACTATTGTAAGAACTTACAGTACTAGTTGATTGTGTTTTACAATTTCCGTTGAATGTAGCACCCGACTCCATTATCAATTTATTTGTAATAATTTCTCCATCAACAATTGCTGAAGCTTTAAGAAATAAAATATCCTTACAGGTGATTTTGCCAGTAACTTTACCTGATATATCTATGCAGTCACAAACGATATCACCAGTCACCTGACCAGTATCGCCAATAATAACTCTAGCTTTTGATTCGATATAGCCATCTATTTCTCCCTCTATTCTGATGGTTCCATCAGTAATTATTTCTCCTTCTATTTTTGTTCCTTGACCAATTCTATTACTTGTAGCTAAGTTGTCTCCACTCACTTTCTTTGGAGATAACATTTGATTGATTGATGAATCGTTTTTCTTTGTATTTTTTTTGCGTGATCCAAACATTTTCAACAGATGGTTTTGATTAGTAAATTACGTATTCCAATGGGTTTACAGGCGATTGATTATGCCACAGTTCAAAGTGTAAATGTTTACCATCAGATAGCTCACCACTATCCCCAATTATTGCGACAACATCTCCAGCCTGCACTAATGTACCTACTTTTTTTAAAATAACCGAATTATGCTTATAAAAAGAGAGTAAATTGTATGAATGTTGTATGCCAACAACATAGCCCGTTTCCAACGACCATTCATTCATAACAATGACTCCATCCAATACAGCCTTAACAGGTGCATCATCATCACCAACTAAATCTATACCAAAGTGTTCTTTTTCTAAATTAAATGAATCTGTTACATACCCTTCTAATGGTTTAGAAAAATAAATATCTGATAGTTCTGCTACCTCTTTTTTACTTTCTGTAAATAATTCATAAATTTCTTCATTTTCCAACTCTTGCCTCAAAAGTGAATCTTCTGAAGAAATATTGTTCAAATTTATGCCAGAATAATCTGTTTCGCTGGTAGATTTCATTTCGACTTTGTGTCCCACAGTGTCATAGTCTCCAGACAGAACATCCTTCAAACTTTCTATATATCTATTTTGTGACAAGACCATTTGCTCCATAGAATCCGTCCTATAAGTCAAATCCAACAAACGTCTTGTTTGTGTAACATCTTGATAACCAGGTATATACTGTTTTAAGGGTGTAAAAACAATACTGGCAACGGTCAATGCAACCAATATTACCGCAATGGTACAGCCCAATACAAATACATTGAGACGCGATAACCTAAACGATAATCGTTCTTCAAGCGTAATGTCATTTAGCAGTACTAAACGATATTTATTGTTTAGTTGCTTTATTAACTTTTTAAGTCTTTCATTCATAAACAAACAGTTGCCTATCTTTGTAGTTCAATCTTAATTTGTCAATATCCGTAAAATAATTCACATTATTCAATGTTTATTATCTAGAGCTTGCTCTAAGTGGTTATTGATAACTTTGTACAATTCAAAAATAATAGTCAGACTAAAATTAAAAAAGTGCGAATTTCTATAAAATACATTATCTGCCTTATATGCCTCTTATTTGTCTCCGACCTCGTTTATGGTCAACAAAGACGAAAAAAAAGGGTGCGTCAAAAACCAGACCGCGAATCTACGACTTTTCGCAATGCCTATCAGGATTTAACGGCAAGGTACAATGGTTATTTTAATGCAAATTTAATACTTGATCAGAGCATTTTACAATTAGAACAAAATCATAAAGACGATTTTTCAGAAATTTTAGCTTCTGACAAGGTAGAAGCAGGTGAAAAAGCCTCTTCTGTGCACGCTCAAATGGACATTGTAATTAAAAAAGCTTCTGTTGATATTAAATTACACCCCAATAGCAAATGGGTAGATGATTGCTATTTGTTAATTGGACAAGCACATTATTTAAAAGGAGACTATGATGAAGCACTTGAAAACTTGGGTTATATACAAAACAGGTTTGAAAATGATATAAGAATTGAGGAATTTCAAAAGCGAGACAATGCTGGAAGTGGTAGAAAAAGAAGTGGTCCTAAGGTTGATAATGTTATCAGAGGTGGTGTAAAAGTAGGTAACAAGAGTGTGGGAACTGAAGATGCCAAAAAACTACTTAAGAAAAAAAGAGAAGAACAAAAAGCTAAAAAAGAAGCAGAAAGGAAACAAAGAGAAAAAGATAGAGAACAAGAAAAGAAAAGAAAAGAAAAAGAACGTAAAGAGTTAGAAAAAGAAAGAGAAGAAAAAAACAAAGAAATCGCAAAAGATCGTAAAGAAAGCAAGAAGGAAAAAGAAAAAGAGATAAAAGAAAGGGAAAAAGAGAGAGAGAAGGAACGTAAGAGAAAACTAAAAGAAAAAGAAAGGGTTAAAAAAATGGACCCTAAAGAGCGTAAAGAATATTATCAAAAAGAAAAAGAACGTAAAGCAAGAGAAGCGGCTGAAAAAGAAGCAGAACAGGAAAGAGAAGCAAGAGAAAAGGCTAAAGAAGAAGCGGAAAAGTTAGCGGCTGAAAAAGAAGCAGAACAACAAAAGGCTGAATCTGAGGTAGAAGAAGAAATCGTTGAAGCAGAAGAAGAGGTTGAGGAAACTATTGAAAAAGAAGAAGAAAAGAAAGAGGAGAAAAAAGAGCCTAAACCTAAAAAAGAAACAGCTTCTAAAAAATCTTCCAAAAAGAAAAGAAATAAAAAAAGAAGCTCAATCGGACACAAGCTCGCTTACCACGAGGCACTTGTGTGGACTGCTAAAACTTACCTAGCTCAAGAGTCTCCAGACAAAGCAAAAGCAGTACTAGATCTAGCAGAAGGAAACAGAAAGTTTCCTAAGAAATTGAAACCAGACTTACACGCTACTTATGCTGATTATTATTTATCGTTGGATGATAAAAATCAAGCCTATGAAAGTTTGGATGAAGCAATTAGTTGGACAAAAGGACGTAAAAACAAAGCTCGTTTGCATTTTATGCAAGCTCAAATAAGCGGCGAAAATCAGGATTATGCTGCAGCGGGAGATTCTTACAAAAAAGTTACTAAAAGCAGAGCTGAGTATCCTTTAAAGTTCAATGCTAATTTAAATTTGGCTAAATCTCGTTTATTGGCTGGAGAATATAGTCCAGAGCAAGCAAAACGTTATCTTGAAAAGATGCTTAAGGACGGCAATAATATAGATACCAAAGATCAAATATACATGGCTATGGCTGAAATAGATATTGCCAATGGTGATATGGAGTCTGCCTTTGCTCTTTTAGATGAAGCGGCGAAAAACAGTACCGTTAACAAAGAACAAAAAGCACTTGTTTTCTTGAGAATAGCGGACTTATATTTTGATAAAGAAGAATTTTTATTAGCGAGTGCTTACTACGATAGTACGGCAACTTATTTACCTAAATCTTATCCAAACTATGATGATATTGCCTCTAGAAAAGATGTTCTTTCAGAATTGGCAACGCATCTTCAAACCATTCAAGTTGAAGACAGTTTACAGAGAATTGCATTGCTTCCTGAAGGCAAAAGAAATGTTTTTTTAGATGAATTGATAGAAGATTTGATTGCTCAAGCAGAAGAAAGAAAATTAGCCGATGAAGCTAGTAAAAATGTAGCTGCTGCTGTTGAAACTTCGAATGTAGGAGCTTGGTATTTTTACAATTCAATTGAAAAATCAAGAGGATATAATTTGTTCCAAGTTCAATGGAACAATCGTCCTTTGCAAGATAACTGGAGAAGACAAACAGGTTTAGTAGGATTTGATACTGATGAAGAAACTCCTGTCGCTTCTTCATCTACGGCTGGTACAGATACTTATATAGATTTGGCAGAGTCTGGAACGCTTAATCGTTCAATTTTATTAGCAAACCTTCCTTTGACGGCTGCTATGATGAAACAATCGCATGAAAAAATCATGTATGCTTATTTCCAATCAGGAAAAGTCTATAAGGATAAATTACAAAATATAGATAAAGCTATTCTATCATTTGATGAACTTTTAAGAAGATATCCTCAATGTGATTACGCACTTCAAACGCATTACACCTTATATCTTTTAGAAAAAGAAAAAAACAATATGCCAAAAGCTGAGATTCACAAAAACTATGTCTTAGCAAATGACAAAAAAGGTATATACAAAAAACTGATTGAAAACCCAGATTTAGAATCAGAATTAGCTGGACAGAACAAGGAGTTGATGAAGTACTATGAAAAAACATATGGTATGTATTTGGATGGCGACTTCGACGAAGTACTGAACCGTGCTAAACAAGCCAATGAAAAATTTACACCAAATGATATGGAACCTCAGTTTGATCTATTAACAGCTTTTGTTACAGGGCATACTGCTGCTAAAGATCAATACGTTACTGCTTTACAGGGTATTGTTTCCAAATACCCAGCTGATCCAGTTAAAGACAAAGCAATTGAGATTTTAAATGTGATAAGTGGAAACAGTGCAAATAAGCCTAAAAAGGCTCCAACATCAAATTCTATTTTCAAAGAGGACATGGAAGCAACACATTACTTTGTAATTTCTTTCAATGGCTTCGTAAATCAAATCAATCAAACAATAAATGGTTTCTCTGACTATAATACCGTGAATAATAGCTTGGATAAATTAACTGTTACTCAAATGTTGTTAAATCCAGAAAATCAAATTTTATTGGTTAAAACGTTCAAGTCTGGAAGCAAAGCAATGGATTATTATAATAAAGTAATTCAACAAGAAAGTCAATTATTGGGCAAAATTGAAGGTGTAGATTACAAGATATTTGCCATTTCAAAGAAAAATTTCACTCAATTTTTCAAATCGAAAGATGCTGAGGCTTATGAAGAATTCTTTAAAGAGACTTATTTCTAAAAACACCTGATTTACTATTATAATTTAATAATGTCTAATATCAACTGAACAATTCGGCTGATATTAGACATTATTATTTTAATTTTGTACAAAAATGGGCTTAAGTAGGATGAAAAAATAGCACAACTTCAGTTTACTTGGCTAAAGGGATTATAACTATGGAACAATCACCCAATCAAAACAATACAGAAACTAAAAAAGTAGTCCGTAAAAAAAAGAAAAGATCTTTCCTACAAAGGTTTTTTAGGTTTTTATGGATACTGTTTTTCATTGGATTATTTTGCGTTATAGGATTATTCACTTGCATCACTTATGGTTGGGGACCTTTTGAAGACCTACCTACTTCACAAGTACTCGAAAATCCGAAAAATTCTCTTGCTTCGGAAGTCTATTCTATTGATGGTGTACTTCTAGGAAAATTTTATATTCAAGATAGATCCAATGTAGAATTTGAAGACATTCCTCAACATTTAATAGATGCGCTTGTTGCTACAGAGGATTGCCGTTTTTATGAACATTGCGGTATTGATTTTTATGGATTAGCTACCGCTGCTTACAGAACTTTAAAAGGCAGCCCCTCAGGTGCGAGTACCATTTCGCAACAATTGGCTAAAAACTTATTACACGAACGTTCCAGAAACATCGTTCAAAGGATCATTCAAAAGTTACAAGAATGGGTTATTGCTGTTGGTCTTGAAAGAAATTATACCAAAGAAGAAATCTTGAGAATGTACTTCAACACCGTTCACCTCAGTTCTGATATTTACGGTATTAAATCTGCTGCCAATACCTTTTTTAATGTTGAACCAAATGAATTGAACATTGAGCAAGGAGCTGTTTTGATTGGAATGTTAAAAGGAAGTACTAAGTTCAATCCTAAAAGAAACCCAGAACTCTCCAAAAAACGTCGCAATGTCGTTTTGGGTCAAATGGAAAGATATGAATACATTTCAAAAGCTGAATTAGATTCAATCCAAGATTTAGACCTAGAATTGGATTATTTAAAACTTGATCACAATGAAGGGCTCGCTACTTACTTTAGAGAGCAAGTAAAAAAAGACATAAAAGCTTGGGCTGAAAAAAATCAAAAAGTGGATGGTAGCAAGTATGATATTTATACTGATGGATTAAAAATCTATACGACCATCCATTCAAAAATGCAACGCTATGCCGAGGAAGCTGCTTTGATGCATATGGAAAAATTGCAGAAAGATTTTGACAAGCACTGGAAAGATAGAGACCCCTGGGAAGACAAAAGTTTTGGCGACGATAAGTTCATGGAAAGAGCAATCCGACAAAGTGAGCGATACCGTGTAATGAAAAAAGACAACAAGTCTCAATCGGAAATTGATGAGAGTTTTGATACGCCAACAAAAATGAAAATATTTTCTTATAAAGGAGATATTGATACTGTATTGACTCCGCTGGATTCAATTAAATATTACAAAAAACTATTGAGAACTGCATTTATGGCAGTAGATCCAAACACGGGTCATGTGCTCGCTTGGGTGGGTGGTGTTAATCACAGACACTTTAAATTTGACGGGGTAAATGCAACAAATCAGGTAGGGTCAACCTTTAAGCCATTCGTGTACACATTGGCGATTCAAAATGGTTGGTCACCTTGTCAAAAATTAAAAAATATGCCAATTACTTTCCACAGAGGCGAGTTTGGCATTCCTAAACCGTGGTCTCCAAGGGGTTCTACAAAGCTGGATGGGCAACTGTTGAGCTTACAGAAAGCCCTTGCCAATTCTTTAAACTGGATTACTGCAAGGTTGTTAAAAGAAGTAGGGGGTCCCAATCCTGTTGTTGACTTGGTAAAAGAAATGGGAATCGTCAGTTTATTAGATCCTGTTCCAGCTATTTGTCTTGGTGTCCCTGATATTTCACTAAAAGAAATGGTTGGTGCATATACCGCTTATGGTAATCAGGGAGTAAATGTTAAGCCTATGTACATTACCAGAATTGATGATAAAAATGATCATACCTTACAACGTTTTGCCCCTGAAGAAAAAGAAGTATTGAGTGAGCAAACGGCTTATGTAATGCTCAAGTTAATGGAAGGAGTAACAACCTATGGAACCGGTACAAGATTGAGAAGCAAATACGGCTTAAAAGGTAGAATAGCAGGTAAAACAGGAACCACTAACAACAACTCAGATGGTTGGTTTATGGGAATTGTTCCTAATCTTGTAGGTGGTGTATGGACAGGTGGTGATGAAAAGGTTATTCGTTTCAGGTCTACCAGCCTTGGTCAAGGGGCCAATATGGCATTGCCTATTTGGGCTGAATTTATGAAAAAAGTACAAGCCGATGGCACTTTGGGTATTTCTGCTGATGATAAATTTGAACGCCCTTCAAGATTGAATATTGAAATTGATTGTAGCAAATACGATACGCCTCTTGATGACATTTTAGAAAATCCAGATGATCCTTTTCAAGAACTACCAGACGAGTTTGAAGACGAGTTTGACAATTAGAAAATCGTGGCACATCCAGCTTATGAAAAAATAAAAGTAGACCTGCCCAAGCAACCTGGTATTTACAAATACTTTGATGTAAATGGGATAATATTGTATGTTGGAAAAGCTAAGAATTTAAGGAGAAGAGTTGCCTCCTATTTTACAAAAAAACACGACCACGCTAAAACAAGAATTCTTGTAAGCAAAATTCACAACATAGAATATACTATTGTTGAAACGGAGCAAGATGCACTGCTACTTGAAAATGCAAGGATTAAAAAGTTGCAACCGCGTTACAATATTCTATTAAAAGATGATAAATCATTTCCGTATATCTGCATTAAGAAAGAACGATTTCCCCGTGTATTTCTAACTCGTCAGGTAGTCAAAGACGGCTCTACCTATTTGGGTCCATTTACATCTGTAAGACATGTAAAAGCCATACTTGAGTTTTTAAAACAGCTTTTTCCACTTCGTACTTGCAACCTCAATTTGAGTAAAAAAAATATAGAAGCGAAAAAATTTAAAGTCTGCTTAGAATACCATTTGGGTAATTGCCTCGGTCCTTGTGAAGCCTTGCAAACGGAAGAAGATTACAATCTCAAAATAAAGCAACTTTCTGCGATCCTCAAAGGAAATTATCTAACCGTTGGACGATATTTAAAGCAAGAAATGAAAGCCCATGCGGAAAAGTATGAGTTTGAAAAAGCACATTTGTTTAAAGAAAAATTAGACATCCTCGAACATTATCAAAGCAAGTCTACAATTGTAAATGTCTCTATCAATAATGTGGATGTCTTTGCGATGGTAACTGAAGAAAAATATGCCGTTGTTGCTTATTTAAAAGTAATCAATGGAACCATCATTCAGACCAGATTGGTTGAATTAAAAAAGCGTCTCGATGAAGTAGATGATGAATTATTGCTTTTTGCCGTAAATGATATTCGAGAAAAGTACAATAGCAATTCTGAAGAAATAATTGTTCCAATGGATATTGCTTATCCAAACAAATCAGTAAAAATAACCATCCCTCAAAAAGGAGATAAGCACAAACTGTTGATGTTGGCACAAAAAAATGCTGCGTACTATAAAAAGCAAAAAGAAGTACGTAGTAGCTTACAAAAATCAGCACAAGAAAGAAATTTTGAGGTGCTGCAATTGATGAAAAAAGAGTTTCGACTAAAAGAACTTCCTCGTCACATCGAGTGTTTTGACAACTCCAACTTTCAAGGCACCAACCCTGTCGCTTCTATGGTACTGTTCAGAGACGGACGGCCTTCCAAAAAAGAGTACCGCCACTATAAAATAAAATCAGTGATCGGTGCCAACGATTTTGCTTCGATGGAAGAGGTCGTTTACAGAAGGTACAAACGCTTACTCGAAGAAAAACAACCGCTGCCACAGTTGATCATTATCGACGGGGGGAAAGGACAACTCAGCTCTGCCCTAAAAGCACTGGAAGACCTAAACCTCAGAGGCAAACTTGCCATTGTCGGTATTGCTAAAAGATTGGAAGAAATATACGTGCCCGACGACCCTTTGCCTTTATACATTGACAAAAAATCGCCCAGCCTCATCTTGGCACAACAGTTGCGTAATGAGGCGCACCGCTTTGCCATTACCTACCACCGTAAATTGCGTTCCAAAGGAAATTTTGAATCCGAGTTTCAAAAAATTCCTGGCATTGGCCCTGCCAGTGTCGAAGCATTACTCATTCATTTTAAAGATGCCAATAAAATAAAAAAAGCCTCTGTCGAAGAGTTGGAAAAGGTGGTGGATAAACAAAAGGCTAAAGCCATTGTTAAGTATTTTGAGGATTATGCTTAGTCGCTTCGAGAACCTCAGCGAGCAATGTAATGTCGCTTCGAGAACCTCAGCGACCAATAATTTCAGACCAAACCGCTCGCTGAGGCACTCGAAGCGAGCGAGCAATCTTCCACTACATCCAACAAATAAAAATAGATATAAAAGCACCAGACAATCATCAAAACATGTAGGACATCGTTTTCGGAAAACCAGATGCCATTAGTCCACAATATTTGAGTAATATTAGTAGTAAGGTAAAAATAATAGGCTGCAAGAGTCAAAGCTAATATCCCCCAACAATACAAAAATCGTTTTACCAGCTGGCTTTTATTTTTTAGTAATTGAATAAAATGTAAAAGGATAATGTATACATAGATTGGAAGGCTAAACAGGATCATCAATTCAAAAGAAACCATAAACGCATTTGGTTTAAAAGCACCCACCAAACAAACAACGGTATAGATTAAGGAACTTAAAAATGCATAGGCCTTGCTCCATTTCTGAGCTTGTGCATTCATACTACTATAAGCGATGGCAATAAGCAAAGCACCTGCTCCCCAAACAGTCAAAATATTGTAAGCTATTTCCCACCAACTCGTTAAATCGCAAATAGTCTTTCCTGAACATTTAATCATAAAGCCAAAAGCTTGAAAACTGGTACCAGCCAAAAAAGCACCGACTCCACCCAATAGCAAAGAAATGCCCCACCACTTTCTTGAATGTTGGTTGCGGTGATCTTTTAAAAACAAGTAAGCAACCCAAATTGTAATCAATGCCAATACATAAACCAAGACGCTAGAGGTTGGTTGGCTGATTGTCCAATCGCCCCACTCTATGCAAGGTTGGTTTTCACACCATTGGTCTGACCTGACAGGTGGATTGTGTTTTAATTTTTCGATATTGTCAAACATAAAATCTGAATAAACTCAAATTGCCAATTCAATTTAAAATTAATCAAAATCACCTCTATTACCAGATATAAGTTGATTTTAGTACATTTAATGTAGAAACGAATTGTTGTTGAGCCTAAATTAGCAGCTACAAATGAGTGCAATTAGTGATTTTATATTCAGTAAAGAAGGAAATCAAAAAGAAATACTGGAGTTTTTCCATAATTTTTTGACAACTGAGATTGGCTTGGATGCGAAAATCAGGTACAAAATTCCGTTTTACTTTGATCGTTCCTGGATTTGTTATTTAAACCCTTACAAAAATGATCAAATTGAGTTGGCATTTCTAAGGGGAAATGAATTATCCAATGCGCAAGGCATTTTGGATTTTAGAGATAGAAAGCAAGTCAGTGGTATCGTACTCTCAAGTTTAAAAGACTGTCCCATGGATTTAATAAATGAGGTGTTACAAGAAGCAATTTTGCTTGATGAAACAGTGCCGTATAATGTTCGGAAAAAGTAGCTCGCTTCGAGGACCTCAGCGACCAAGCTTCGAGGACCTCAGCGAACAAGATTCGAGGACCTCAGCGAACAAGATTCGAGGACCTCAGCGAACAAGATTCGGACCTCAGCGACCTTAACTAACGCTTGGTCTGAGCCAAGTCGAAATGCGGTCATTGAGCAAAGTCGAAATGCGGTCATTGAGCAAAGTCGAAATGCGGTCATTGAGCAAAGTCGAAATGACGTTTCGACTGCGTTCTGAGTTATCTAAATAACGTTACTGTTCCGTTCTTATATCCGGTTTTGCCATCTTCGAATACAACTTCTACCATATAGGCATATGTTCCAGTTGGCAAAGGATCACCGTTTTGTGTACCGTCCCAGATACTATTCTTATCGCTTGAGCTGAATACCATTTCACCCCAACGATTAAAAACACCAATTTTCATTGATTGAATATTGTTTCCAACATAACGGAAGTAATCATTAGCACCATCACCATTTGGTGTGAAGGCATTTGGTAATAAAACTTTATATTTTGATAATTCTGGATCAACGATTGGACCACTTAGTTGACGGTCTTCTAAACAATCTGGCATTGCAAATTCATGCTGCGTAAAACAACCATTCCCATCGCCAAATTCAATAGTCAGTGCCTTGTCACTTGGAATACCATAGACCCCAACTCCTCCATTTGATTTTTTAAACATATCGTACTTATGAAGTACATTTATCTCTACATCATTTCTGGAAAGAAAAAATTCCACCGCATAAAAAGAAGCGTTTTCGTTGCACTCATAGCTGATTTGGGTGACAACAATCGGTGGATAACATTGACTTTGTGCGTTCTGTAAGCAGAACAAAACGACAAATATTGATATAAATAGATTCAGTATTTTCACTTGACTCGGGTCTTAATTGTTATTAAAATCAAGAGAGGCTACTTAATTTACGATTTCAAATGAACAAAGTTTTATATATCAACACTGTGAAATTGTTAAATATTAGAACATTATACATAATCAGGCTGTATTTCCTAGTATTTCATCCTTTATATCAAAGACATATACTTTAGATTAAATCTTATTATCATAACCATTGGGGTATAAAAAAATCCCCAAAATCTATAGATTTTGGGGATTTTGTATTTAATATATTACTAAAAACAAATAGAACTTGTTTAGAATTGATGAATTTAAATATATGAGCGTCTTTTTAAGCCATATTTCAGCTATTTTTTCAGCAATAGCTACGGCTATTCCTTCAAAAATGAGCTTTATCTGGCTCAAAAATACATCTCATATATAAATAAATCCTCAATTCTAAACAAGTTCATAGTATTTATCTCTCAATAATAAACTTCTTGTTTAATAGAGGATTGTTTTGCTCATCGGCTACCATAAATAAATAAAAGCCCTGAGATAAGTTTTTAACATTTACGCTCCACTCATTTTGAGCATCAGCAATTTCATCTTGCATCACTACTTTACCAGCAGCATCAACAATTTTCCAAGAACCATTGGCAATGGTTCTATCTGTTACTACATTTAAAACATTGGCAACAGGGTTAGGGAAAACAACGATTTTTTCAGTAGCAATTTCTGCCAATCCTGGAATAACTGTTTCACAGCCTACCGCAACATTTCTGGTAGCAGTACTATTTTCTACACCGAAATTGTTAACAATTAACTTTACTTCATAAACACCATCTTCAGCATACACATGTTCCACAGGAACTTCACTATCTTCTGCCTCTACAACTAGTGTATTTGTATCTCCAAAGTCCCAACGGATAGAAGTTGCATGGTATTCATTTGTAGTATTGGTAAATGAGAATGTTCTACAATCTTCTGATGTTGTTTCAAAAGCAAAGCTCGCTTCTAATGGACTGCATTCAATCACCAACTCGCTTGAAGTAGAACTCTCTCCGCCAAACTCATCCGAAATAGTCAAATTAACCGTATAGTTTCCAGATGCTTCATAGCTGTGTACAGGGTTTGCCTCAGTAGAGGTATTTCCATCGCCAAAGTCCCAAACAAAATTAGATGGTACACCTGGGCTGGTACTTGCAAATGCATATTGACGGCAGTTTGTTTCTGAAATATTTGCGTCAAAAGCTGCAGCCAATTCAGGAGGAGGAATCAAAAATTCTAATCTTGTAATTCCTTCGATATTATCATTCGCCAAATAGTTTGCAGTTGCTACTGGATAACGCTCATCATTCGTGTAAAAACGATAAATATTTTCATTGTAAACAGTATCCAACAAAATTGTTCTCAAATCAAAACCCAGTTGATCTTCCAATGCATCGTACTCAGAATCGGGTAAAATGTCTATTGGAAATGGGAAAACAACATTATTAGAATTCAAGTACGGCACCAATGTAATATGAGCGGCTGAACTTTCATTAAAACGCAAAACTTGATGCTCTTGACCCTCAGGTAATTTCATTATACCATAAGCATCCACTTCAACATCTGTTTCCAAGTCCATGTTCAATGTAACGTTCTCAACGGTAAAACATACTTCTTGACCACCAAATGGAATACATATTTCTAGCGTATCCAATCCAAATGGTAAATCACTTCCAGGAATTTCTAATGTAAAATTAGATTGAGTTGAATAAGATTCACCATAAAATCCAGCAGAATAAAAGCGATAATCTTCATCTGTAACAAAAGCTTTTTTACCGAAATTCAAAGCACCACCCAATAATGAAATATCAATTTCAGCACCTTCTAAAACTACATTGCCACCTTTGTTGCTATAGTATGCAACCTCATCGGCCAATGTCACCTCTTCAGGCAATATTTGATCGACAGGCAAACCCAAAATAGAAGTCAAAGTACCTTGTCTTTTAAATGTTGCGTCAGGAAACCCTTCAATATTTGATGCTGGCTCAAAATTAATCAAGCCAATGTTATCTGTATTCAATGATGAATAATCCCAAGTTTGTCCGATAGCGCTTGCATCTCCTATTCCAACAGGTGGATTATTTTGAAAAGCAACTACCTTTGTCGTATTCTCATCAGGCAAATCATTCAATGTAATGGCAATTTGCGCTTGAGAAAAAACACCAAAACACATTATCAATGTGAATAAAAATGTAAATTTTCTGTTCATATAACTTAATTTTATAGATCTATAATTTCAATTTATTGTCCTATCAGTTTCTTAATTCCAACTGATAATTTTTCGCTAAAAATGAGTATGTTAGACATGTGAAGATACTGCTTTTGTCAAAAAATAAATCATAAACGTAATATTAAGTAGGTATACATAAATAATCATCATTGCTGGTTGGGGTATTTTTTTGCTATGCGAGACAAAAAATTTATGCATAGCAGTATGGATAATTTTTTTAACGAAGCAGAGTAAAAAATGAGCCAAATAGAAATGTTTCGATTGTTTATCTTAACTTCTTAAGTACATTACACTATAATAACGATATTAATCTGATTATCGACAATACACAATGCAAAAATCTAAATATACAAAAATTGACAATAAGTATTATCGAAACATACTGCTATTCATTACTGCTTTACTGACCAGCACCATCTTTTCAAGTTCCATTGCTCAATCAGATTCTGAGCCAATAATTGGCGGTAAAGTGGGATTGAGTTTCAATATCGGTACCAAACTAAATAGGATTGGGCTGATGGCTGGTGTATATGGTTACAAAAATTTTGCTCAACTCAACTTGGTTACTTACAATTATTATTGCTTCAATAGTTGGGGACCTAACCGCAAAAAGTGGGAAAGTCAATTCAGTATTGGAGCGACGTTCGCTTGTGGCAAACATAGGGAGCAAAATAAATTTATATCAGCTACAGGAAATCAAACTGCTCGCCCTTTCGCAATTTCTTTCGCCTACAAATGGTACACAGATAATATAGAAAGTAGTCAATTGACAGGCATCGTTGCACTACACTTTGATCATGTCAGTATCATTTCTGAAAACGATGCTTTTGCTGGAACTGGCAGTGATAAATTTAGAACAGGTGGCACATCCATCATTTACACAAAAGACAATTGGCAAGGTGGCATCAATTTACTCTTTTGGACAGGCAATCCCAAACATCTAAAAACCAATCGGATAAAAGGCACAAAATATCCTGCAAATTATGGTTATTTTGATTTAAAAAATGCCAAATACAAAGAGTATTCACATGGCTTGCTCAGCCTGCAATTAGACCATCAATTCAGTTGGAATCAAAACGCAAGGGCGAGCATTGGAATAGATGCCGAACAAATTAGGCACGCTGTTCAAAACAAATTTATGCACGATATGGTTTTTATTCCTGACAAATGGAATTCTGCTGAAAACCCTCATTATCCCATGATTGATGAAAACGGCAAACCGTATTTGTTTAAAGAAGGACAAAAAATTAGAAAGGCTAAATTTTTCGGAAATGTATCTTTGAATCCAAGTTGGTTTTATTAGGGAAAGTTGAAGCTATTCCTTTCCAATGCAAGACAGACATTTTTATTTTCTCCTCCGTTGCTGCTACCTTCGAGTTTCATCCGTTGGATGACCTCAGGCAGCGTTAACTTAAAAACGGTTAACTCTAAACTGAAAATTACTGTGTAGTTATATACTTTCGCGTTTCCTTCATTTACTCCTTAACAAAACGTTTTGCTTGTACCTCAGTGCCATTGTTTATACGTAGTAGATATAAGCCAGCTGCGAAATTTTCTACATTTAGTCTGTGGGTATTTTCACCAGCAAGTGCATTAACTTGTTGATTCAACAAAAGCTTACCACTGATGTCAAATATTTCTATTTGCATTTCAGACGCTTGTTCACTAGTAAACGCAACATCTAAGTACTCAGCAGCAGGGTTCGGGCTGAGTGTTTTTATATTCACTGGATTAATGACGATTGCATCTACACCAACCATTGCTATACAGATTTCTATATTTATAGTATCATTGTATATATTTTCATCATCAACACCGTTTGGCAAAGTAGACCAAAGTGTCATATCGTAACATACCAACTCTTCAAAATCATAGGTTCCAATAGTTATTGTATCTTGGGCATTTTGTTGCATTGCAGGACTAGAGTTGAAAGTATATGTTGGTTGCATTTCACCATCAACTGACCAGTTCAATTTCAGTGAACTCAGACCATCTTCCCCTAAATTTGTAACCACGACTTTAACCGTCTGTAAGCCTGGTTGAGCAAAATTCAATGGTTTTACCAACGAAATTAAGGAGGCATCATTTTTAATATTACAATCTGGAATTTGTAGTAAAACATTGTCACCGCCACAGTTAGAATCTATACCACTAGAAATATTAAAATCTAAATATTCTTCAACAATTGGCAGGTTGTACAAATGCAATACATTTCCTTCAACTTCATAACTCTCAGCTAGAGCAAATGCAGATCCACCAAAAACAGTTTCATTGTCAATGCTATCAATTACAACCGTTGCATTGAATTGAGTCGTTCCATTACAAAAAACATTAAAGTCTTCAATGCTTGGTTCAAATAAAATTTCTACATTTACAGGCACACACTCAGATACAAAAATACAAGCTCCTTGAGTAGAACTAAAACCGAAGTCATTCTGAATATTGTTTATATAACCATTTCCAAAAGAAAGACCATCTTCCACTAAATATCTCACTCCCACCACACAGTAATTATTACCGACTGGATAGTCATTAAAAATTCCATCTTCATTGTGATCTAAAATAAATCCATTCTTAACTAAAACAAAAGTTGTTTTTAAGTCCTCATTAGAATCTTGTTCGACATCCTCAACTTTAATATCTATATTTCCATTAGAACAAGCCTTTATTTTATCTTTTAAAATAATATTGGAAATATTAGCTGTACAAGTAGTAGCGCAAGGTTGTATTGCTACTTTCAAAGTATCATTAAGTGGAAATTTGTCTTCTTCAAGATTTGGCAGTTCAGTCCAGGCTTCCAGAAAATAAGTATCGCATTCATCAAACTGAATCTGAGCAATTTGAATATCAATAGAACTATTTACATATAGACTGACATTGTTTAGTTTAAATACATTTTGCACTTCGTCATTAATAGAAAATCCTACCAAAATAGAATCAATTTTTTCAACGCCAAAATTTGTCAATTCTAATGTAAGTATATATGGTTTGTCCACTTCAACTGGGAAAGTTGGTGACAACATTTTTGTTACACCTGCATCTAAAGTTGCATTTACTTCATCAGCTCCCATAGTTACTGGTGTTGTTCTCACCTCATCATCAATGTCTCTTGCACCAGCAGCTTCAGGGTTTCCAATACTAAACAAAAATGGATTATTGATATGCAAATCAGAACTACTAGTGTATTTGGGGTCTAAAGACACCGAATTTACATCTTTTCCAGAAACAGCAATCCAGTCGTTTATATTATCAAAATCATCATTTCCAACACGAATCAAATCATTCGCTGTTGTAAAATAATTATTGTAATCGAATTCTACAAAAGGATTGTCTATTTAATC
>JAHDGP010000338.1 GCA_020627525.1 Bacteroidota bacterium | reverse complement strand
TCTCTCTAATGATTACTTATTTGGTTGAGGGGTTGTTCTCAAATAATCTTTGATTTTATTGTGCCCTTTAGGAAACAACTCTGGAATCTGTTCATCTGTAACAGAAGGAACTATGATACAATCCTCCCCATCTTTCCAGTTAGCAGGAGTAGCCACTTTATGATAAGCAGTCAATTGCAACGAATCAATCACTCTCAATATCTCGTTAAAATTTCTTCCCGTTGCTGGTGGATAAGTCAATGTCAACTTAACACTTTTGTCTGGAGCAATCACAAAAACAGATCTCACTGTATGTTTACTATCCGCTTCTGGATGAATCATATCGTAAGCCGTTGCCACTTTTCTTTCTGGATCAGCAATCAAAGGAAAGTTTACAGTCGTATTCTGCGTTTCATTGATGTCTTCGATCCATTTGTGATGCCCATCAATTGGATCAACACTGATTGCAATCGCTTTTACATTTCTTTTTGCAAAATCATCTTTCAATTTTGCCACTGTTCCCAATTCAGTAGTACAAACTGGTGTAAAATCTGCTGGATGTGAAAACAAAACGCCCCAAGAATCGCCCAACCATTCGTGAAAATTGATGTCTCCCTCTGTAGTTAGCGCATTAAAATCTGGAGCTATTTCGCCTAATCTGATAGCCATTGTCTTTAGTTTTATATTATTTAATGAATGTTATTTCTAAATCAATTTCAAGTTTTTACAATATGTAGCATCTTGAAATCACGTTAATTTAACAACTAAACTAAGATAGTGTTTAGTACTTTCTTAGTAAAATAAATTTATTTTTTGATGGATGAAATTCGCTGTAATCAATGAACGTTCAAAGCCCAACAGCAAAACTATCAAGACAAAAAACTCACTAATTAAGGATGCGCTGAAACCCAAACTTCGCCATCTTCAAATATTTCTTTTTTCCAAATCGGAACCGTTTGCTTCAAAGTGTCAATCGTATATTCACAAGCAGCAAAAGCATCTTTTCTGTGAGGACATGAAACAGCAATAACAACTGCAATCTCCCCAATTTCCAAAGACCCAACTCGATGTTGAATCGCAATTTTTCTAACAGCCCATTTTTCAAAAACCGTTTCAGCAATTTTTTTTAACTCCTTTATTGCCATTGGTTCGTATGCTTCAAAATCAAGACGAAGTACCTTCTTATCTTTGGTACTATTTCGAACTGTTCCAGTAAATGTAACAATACCTCCACAAGCAGGATTGGCAACAAATTGCTCTAATTCAAGTGCATTTATTTCTTTTGTTAAAATTTCTATTTTGATATTATCTTCCATAAAAAAATCATCCTCCTGAAACTGGTGGAACAATAACCACTGTTTGATTTTCTTTTAATAAATATTCATCCTTTTGATATTCTTCATCAACTGCAAAAGACAAAGAAACCAAATCTTTGAAAGCTGGAAATTGTTCTAATAAATGTTTTTTCAAATCACCAATACTTGCAGAATCACTGATTGAAATGTTCAGCATTTTACCATCAATAATATCCTTTGCAATTCCAAACGCAACAATCTCAATATTCATAATCCATCAAATTTAAACAAGATATTTATATAAAATTCTAACGCCCACAAAAAACACCAACAAGGCTGTCATTCTTTTAATCACTTTAGCATTCAATTTATTTACTCCAATTCTTGAGCCAATTTGCCCTCCTAGAAAAACTGAAAAAATCAAGACAAATATCATTACAAAATTCAAGCTTTTCACATTTATGGTAACCAATTGCCCAGCTAAACCAGCAATTGAATTTACCAAAATAAAAAAACTTGCCGTAGCAGCTATCACTTTAGCATTGTTCCATTTCATAAAATGCAAAGTTGGAGACAAAAATATTCCCCCGCCAATTCCCACAACACCAGAAACAAAACCAATTCCGCCTCCAATCATTGAATTCATCACACAATTTGATTGGCGAAACTCTTCCTTTTTCGTTGAATAAACAGTCATAATCCACATCAAAATGGCTGCAACAATTAAGACCAATCCTAAGATAATGAAAAAGCTGGATTGTGACAGTTGCAAAGTCCCCCCTAAAAAGGCTGCTGGTACAGAAATTAATACCAATGGCAAAACAGACTTGAAATTTAAAAAACCATTTTTCCAAAATAAATATGCACCTCCACTCACAACTGTTATATTACACAACAGAGCGGTGATTCTAAGCATCTCAAAGTCCAAACCAAACAATGCCATAATTGCCAAATAGCTGCTTCCACCACCAAATCCAACAGAAGAATACAAAATTGCAACGCAAAAAAAAAGTAAAGCCAATTCAATCGACATCAAAAAACATTTACACAAGGTTAACAAAAATATCTTAATATAGTTAAATCTAGTTTATATTTACCACGTAAAATGAGTACGATTTCGTCTTTTTGATTTCTAATAAATTTCTTAAATGCTAGTTGACAACCACGGCAGAACAATAAACTATATGAGACTTGCTGTTACAGACAGATGTAATTTGCGTTGTTTCTATTGTATGCCTGAAAATGGAATCAAGTATTTGCCCAAAAAGCAATTGTTGTCTTATGAAGAAATGGTCAGAATAACAGCTGTTTTTGCAAAACAAGGCATCAAGAAAATCAGGATTACTGGAGGAGAACCTTTTTTGAGGAATGATATGATGGATTTTCTCCAAACGATTTCTGAAATTCCCGAAATTGAACAAATTCACATTACAACAAATGGCACTTTAATTACAAACAAAATTGATGCGCTGAAAAAAATGGGTATAAAGTCCATTAATCTAAGCCTTGATTCTCTAGACAGAGAACGCTTTCACAAAATTACTCGCCGGGATGATCTTCCTTTGGTGTTGGATACCATGCATAAAATGATTGAGCAAAATATTGATCTAAAAATCAATATGGTGGTAATGGCAAATCAAAATACGGAAGACATTATTCCAATGTTGGAATTGGCAAAATCACATCCTATTGTCATCCGTTTTATTGAAGAAATGCCATTCAATGGAAGCCCTGAACAGGGCAATGAAAGATTCTGGTCTCACGTTGATATTCTTGAAAAAATTAAATCTGTTTATCCTAATATATCAAAAATTCCCGATCCACCTTATTCAACTTCCGCTAATTATAAGGTAGATGGATTCAAGGGCGGATTTGGTATAATTGCAGCTTTTTCTCGAACGTTTTGTGGTACTTGCAATAGAATCCGATTAACTCCTATGGGCATTATCAAAACCTGCCTTTATGACAATGGCATTTTTAATGTTAGGGATATGATTAGAAACAATGCAAGTGATGATGATATTGTAAATGCATTAAAATCCGCAATCGCTCATCGTGCAAAAGATGGGCACGAAGCCGAAAACAGAAGAAAACTGAACTTCCCAATTTCTGAGTCAATGTCGACAATAGGAGGATAATTATAAATGCTAAACAAATCTATGATAACATTTGAAGAAGCCTATAAAATTGTTCTGCAAAATACTGGTGATTTTGGAACAGAAAACATAGAGCTAAAAAAGGCTTTTGGTAAAATATTGAAAGAAGATTGTTTTACGGACAGACCACTCCCACCCTACAATCGAATTACGATGGACGGCATTGCTGTTAACTATGAAAATGCCATTTCACAAAAATCATTGTTAATAGAAAACATTGCTCCTGCGGGAAAAGAACAGGTAAAATTAGTTGATCCATCTGCTTGCATTGAAGTAATGACTGGAGCCATATTACCAGAAAATACGGATACCGTAATCAGGTACGAAGACCTGACTATTGAAGGGAAATCAGTTGTTATAAACACACTTTTCAAAAAAGCACAAAACATACATTTCGAAGGACAAGATCGTCAAAAAGATGATTTGGTTTTATCTAAAAACACACGATTAAATGCGAGTCATATTGGTGTTTGTGCCTCAATTGGCAAAGCAAAAATAACCGTTGCAAAATCACCCAAAACAATCATCATCAGTACGGGCGATGAATTGGTTGAGGTCGATAAAAAGCCCTTAAAACATCAAATTAGAAAAAGCAATGTTTACCGAATTGCGGCAACATTAGCGGCAAATGGCATTGAAGCAGATACAGCACATTTACTGGATGAATACGATCAAATTGTTGAAAAATTAAAAGAGTATACTGCCATCTACGACTTGATAATTTTAAGCGGAGGCGTGTCTAAAGGCAAGTTCGATTTTTTACCAAAAGCATTTGAAGAAATCGGCGTTGACAAACATTTTCACAAAGTAAAACAAAGACCTGGCAAACCTTTTTGGTTTGGAACACACAATGAGAAATGTACTATTTTCGCCCTACCAGGAAATCCTGTCTCTTCCTTTATGTGCACACACATCTACTTATTAGATTGGATTGAAAAATCTTTAGGAGTTGAGTTAAAAACCAAACCAAGCGCAATTCTTCAATCAGACATAACTTTCAAACCAGACTTAACCTATTTCTTAGAAGTAAAAATTTCCTATTCTGACAAGGGAGAAATATTGGCTCACCCCCAAAAAGGAAACGGCTCAGGCGACCTCGCCAACCTAGTAAATGCAGATGCTTTTCTAAAACTCCCTCAAGGTAAAACTGACTTTAAGAAAGGGGAAGTTTTCGAGTTTATTAAATATTAGCTCATATTTGGCACAATTCTTGGAACTCATCACTTCAGTCCAATTATTTTTAATTCAAACGTTTTTTGGCACAACTGTTGTAACTCATCACTTCAGTCCAATTATTTTCAGCAAAACCAAAATCTGGCACAACTGTTGTAACTCATCACTTCACTTTAAGGAAAAAAACTAAGCTTTCAAAATCTCCAAAACTTTTAATTTATCTTCCTGCGTATTCACATTCATCAACTTTTCAGGATGGTCTGTTTTCAACAATTCGATGTCAGAATTTATCAAAACTTTTCTAGGACAGGAGTAACCCCAAGACAAATAATTTAGCATTACTTGAAAGGCTCTAGGCTCCCAGATACAAATCAGTGGTTCGGGAAATGCTGTTTCAGGGTTGTAATAACAAGTCGCTACTTTGTGAGGATTTCGATTTTCAACCAAGTATTGAATCATTGACTTATCAACCAAAGGGGCGTCTACTGGCAAAGTTAAAATTGCGGAATTGGGCTTTTGTTGAAATGCCGTTAGTAAGCCACCCATTGGTCCAAGCCCTTCAAATGTATCTGCT
>JAHDGP010000337.1 GCA_020627525.1 Bacteroidota bacterium | reverse complement strand
ATCCACCAAATATCAGGAGATTGATATTCTACTAGCTCTACCTGAAATGGTTGTGGCTCTGTAATGTAAGTAACAACGTCTATGTCTAAAGGCGCACAACAATCACAATTGTCAAGCAAACCATTTGGGTCTGTACAAACTGCAAATTGATCGTTAAAGCTGCTGTTAACTCCATCACCATCTGGGTCTAAATTTTTCCAAATACTTCCTGTCATATAGTATCCACCTGTTGAAACAGGCTCCACACGATAGCCACTAGAACCATTGTAATCGGGATCAAGATACTCGTTGACCCAATTAACAGAACCATCATCCTTTAAAGACATAATAAATGATTCGCCAGTTTGCAATCCATTTGGAGGAACAGGACCATTCGGAATTTTTTGAACTCCTGTAAGAATATAATTGTTATCAGCATCCGTTGAAATATGTCTACTACATTCCAAGTCACTTCCTAATATGTTATAATATTTTAGCCATATTGGAAATAAATTCAATGTTAATAAATCTGGTAATTCTATTTTAAAAACAAAAATTTCAGAGTTTACAATTGGAATGCCTTGGGTATTTGGTATATAAGCTTTTCCAGAAACAATCAAATTATTGAACTGATCTGTATTTATTGAATAAGCTACTTCTCCACTGAGCGGATCATTATCAAGGTCAAACAAAAATACTTGAGGAATATATGGAAATCCATCAGTTGAATTAATCAGAAGTATAAAAACCTGGTTTCTGCTTTTACCTGTTATGGCATAAACAGGTAATCCGAAAGGATCTTGCAAGCCTTGTACCTCTGTAATAGAATAGGCAATTTCATTGCCCTGGATAAAATACTCCATTGTCCATTTGTTGAAAAAGCTTTGGCTTAGCCCTGTCGCATATATTGTATTTGTACCTCCAAAAGATTTACTCCCAACAGCGACATAATCTCCAATCTGATCTTGGATAACGCAATTGCCTGTCTCATTTGCTCCACTATTATCACCAAATTCTTGGGCATAAATTACCAAGCCATTTTTATCAGTAGCTTTTAATAATAAATTTCGGTCAGGGCTGACACCTGCATATCCGGTATAAATATATCCACCATTCGGAGCAGAAAAAGGAACTGGTAAAATTTCATTCATCCACAATGCAGATTCAAAATTATTGGATGCACTGTTGCACACCATTGAGTTTATTAGATTGCCCGAAGCATCCAATTTATTGACAAATACATCCTGGGTACCAAAAGTATATGAATCACCTGCAATACAGAATTCTCCAGTGCTTTCTTGTATACCATTAAACCCTCTGTCATTTAAATCTACATTATTCGGATCAGGTGTATCTAATATCACACTAAATGTATTGGTTGATGGACCTTTTGAACATGGTAGCCCATTTGACAATGCACAAGCGGCGCCATCATTGGCGTTTAATATTATATTAGTTGAATGATTTAGGGTGGAGGTCATAGTAAAAGGATCAACTTTGAATAAGGTTCCATTTGTATTACAGAAAAAATATATACTACCATTATTGTCTGCAAATGCTGCCCCAAAACTATTTACACAGTTTACCGATGGACTTAGTGGACCGAGATTTGAAATATTACCAGAAATCGGATCGAAAGTAACTAAATTACTTGTGGCACTATCTAATCCATAAAACAAGCCTGTTGCTGGTAAAAAAGCGAAGTCCGCAACATTTATTGCTGTGCTGTTGAAATAGGTATTCGTAACTGAATTAGAAGAAACATCAATTTTATAAACTACCGTAATGTTAGCATTTGTGACATACAAGTTGCCGTTTAAATCAAAGTCACCTGTATAGTAAGAGGAGCTGCCTGGACTTGGCAATCCAGCAACCGTTCCCAAGTTCTGAAAAATGCCATCACTTCCTACTTTTACTAAAATGTTTGTTTGTCCTTGTAGGCCATAAATAAAATTGTCTTGAACATTGTAACCCATTCCATTGATGCCAAACGAATTTGTGTGGATTAGATTAAAGTTTTGACTTGAAGGATCATAACTGACAAACTGATTTCCCTGTAATACTTGGTAGAAAGTGCTATTTGGTGTACAGGGAATTGTGTTTGTTATTTGGGAGTAAAGAGTCGTTGTAAAAAATCCAATCATTAATATCAAAACAGATTTTGATAAATTGAATTTTTGTTTGAATTTTAATTGTTTCATAATCTGCGAATTGAATTGTTTGTTAATTATTTAGAAATGACTAGTATATTTCTATTTTGAAAAAAAATATTAATGCACGTTAATTTGATCTTATCACTTATATTCCTAAAGCTTTCAATAGCAGATAGCAGTCTTTTGCACATTGTTACCCCTTTGTGTTAATTTTTCTTATATTTATTTTATAATTATGATGAAGCAGAATGAAATAGAGCAACATGAAGATTATAAATACATTGCTGGATTGTGTAAGAATGATCCAGTATTAATAGGAGAGATTTATCAAAAATTTTCAAAAAAAATTATAACCCTGGTTAAAAAAAATAGTGGTACAGAAAAAGATGCGCAAGATATTTTTCAAGAAGCATTGATTGATATTTATGAACAAGGCAAAAAGAAAGATTTTAAATTAACCTGTCCATTTGATGCATATTTGTATTTTATTTGTAGAAATAAATGGTTGAATCAATTGCGAAAAAAGAAACACGCAGGGGTAACAATTAGAGAATTGGAGGAATATGGAGAAAATGATGGGCAAGACCAGGCAGAAGAAACAGTTATTGCAAATAATAGGAAAAAGCTGTTCACAGCAATGTTTGATAAATTGGGAGAAAGTTGTAAAAATATTTTACGACGAAATTGGAAGGGCATGGCACTTAACGACATTGCAGAAGAGTTAAATATTTCTTATGGTTATGCCAGAAAAAAGAAAGTGGAATGTATTGCTAGGTTAACGAAGCTGATAAAAAGCAACCCTGAATACAGAAGTCTCAAAATATTTTGATGGCACAATGATTAACTTTTAATTATAAAATGGAAGATCAATATTTACTTATCGATCAATATTTGAATGGTGAACTCTCAGGAACTGCTTTAGAAAAATTCATTCAGAGAATGGAAAAAGACGAAGCTTTTGCTGCTGAAGTGAATTTATATAAATCTGTTGAAGATGAAATGCGAGCGCATTTTCAGGGTGCTGAAGACCGAATCAAATTAGAAAATACATTAGCTGCTCATGGTGAACAATATTTTACAGAAAGCCAGGATGAATCAGCATTAAAAGATATTAAAGAAAACTGGAAAAAAGAAGAAGAGGGAAAAGTCATTCCTTTTTATAAATCTGTTGTTTTTCGAGGAATATGTTCAATCGCTGCTATTCTGCTATTTACTTTATTATTTTATAATCCCTGGGCTTCGGATAAAAGTTCATCAGATTTGTTTGCAACTTATCAAGACGTACCTGAATGGCACAAAACAACAAGAGGTGACATTCCTTCTGAGGAAGCTTTATTGATAAAAGCTCAAGAATATTTTGTTCAAGAGAATTACAGTTTAGCGGCTCAAAATTTAACAAAACACAATGCAGCATTTCCAAATGATGCTGAAGGACAATTTTATCTTGGAGTGACGTACTTGGAATTGGGAAATGGGAATAAAGCCATTCCAATATTTGAAAAACTTGTTAAAGGGAAATCGAGCTACAGACAAGCAGCACAGTGGCAAATGGCGATGACCTATTTAAAATTAGAGGAATTTGACAAATGTAAGGCTGTTTTGAATGAAATTTCCTCAACAAAAAACAGTAAAACAGTGGAGGCAAAGGCTTTACTCAAAGAAATACCATAAGCAAGCTCCAAATATCCAATTTCAATTATCCAATTTCAATTATTATTCGCATTTTTGTGGGTAAGTACTTGGACAAAAGAAATCGAGTAATTCAAAAGAAGATGATTTTTATATACTTCATCACTTTTGTTCACGCACTTATTCAAGCGAAATTGATAAAATATGAGAATTGTACAGATATTGTTTTTTATAATTGCCTTTGCGGTAACAATATTTTTTGCGAGGAAGAAATATATGGAGATCGTAACCAATATCAGAAGGGGAAAGTCAGTAGACTTTGATCCGAAAGATAGTGGTGCTCGTTGGAAAAACGTCTTTTTAATTGCATTTGGTCAGAAAAAGATGTTCAAAAACTGGATTCCTGCCGTTTTGCACCTCTTTATATATGTTGCCTTTTTATTCACACAAATAGAGTTGATAGAAATTTTTATTGATGGAATCACGGGTTCCCATCGTGCTATTTACCATCTTGTTGAAAATAATTTTTTAGGATGGATTTATGTTGCGGTCATCAATATGATTGAAATGCTTTCTGTTCTCGCTTTTGTGGCAACAATAGCATTTTTATATAGAAGAAACTTACTAAAAATACCAAGGTTTGTAAAACCGGAAATGAACGGTTGGCCCAAGCTAGATGGTAACATCATTTTGTACTTAGAGATGGTTTTACTAGTTGGGGTATTTTGCATGAATGTTGGCGACCAAGCCTTGCACTTGCAACAAACTGGAACGACTTATCCATTTGTAGTAAGTGGCATTTTCGCTCACTTGTTTGATGGACTGCCAGCGGGTTTACTAACGGTAATGGAAAGATTTGGATGGTGGTTGCATATTTTAACGGTATTTGCCTTTTTGAATTACTTGCCATACTCAAAGCATTTACACGTAATGCTTGCTTTTCCAAATACATATTTTGCTAGTTTGGAGAATAAGGGCAAGATGACAAACATGCCTGAAATTACCAAAGAGATTAAATTGATGATGGACCCGAATGCGCCAATGGAGGAAGCTCCAGCAGAAGGAGAAACACAATCAAAATTTGGTGCGAAAGATGTAGAAGATTATCCGTGGACCACGCTATTGTCGGCATATACTTGTACAGAATGCGGAAGGTGTACGGCTGCTTGTCCTGCCAATTCAACTGGAAAAGTATTGTCTCCTCGTGCAATTGTAATGGCAGTGAGAGATAGAATGGAAGATAAAACGAAGAATGAAAAAGAACACGGTAAAGACCACGATGATGGAAAGTCTTTGTTTGATTACATTACAAAAGAAGAAATAAATGCTTGCACAACTTGCAATGCTTGTGCAGAAGAATGCCCAATAAATATCAATCCACTTTCAATGATTTTAGAATTGAGAAGATATAAAATTATGGAAGAAGC
>JAHDGP010000336.1 GCA_020627525.1 Bacteroidota bacterium | reverse complement strand
AAAATTGGTGAGGCGAAAATTAATTGTACTGCAAGTAAAGAAGCAATTATTGAATCAATTTTATTTTATAATAACCTAGTACATAAATGGAGACTTTGAAGATAAATAGAGACAGGGAAGAAGTCTCTGGAATGGTTGTGCTAAATGGTTCAAAAAGCATTAGTAATAGAACTTTAATTATTCAAGCACTTTGTGAGGAGAAGTTTGAAATTGAGAACTTGTCAAGTTCTGACGATACAATAGCATTGCAAAAAGCGTTGGCTTCTGAAAATAATATAATTGATATTGGAGCGGCCGGTACAACAATGCGTTTTCTAACAGCTTATTTTGCGGTATTTGGAAGTAAAGAAATAATTTTAACGGGTTCTGAAAGAATGAAGCAGAGACCTATTAAAATATTAGTTGATGCTTTGCAAGAATTAGGTGCCGATATACAATATTTGGAAAATGAGACTTGTCCGCCATTAAAAATAACAGGGCAAAAAATAACAGGTGGCAAGTTGGAAATAAATGCAACAGTAAGTAGTCAATATATATCAGCTTTGTTGTTGATTGCACCAGCTTTGGAAAAAGGTTTGGAGTTGACCTTGGTTGGGGATTTGGTTTCTCGCCCATACCTAGAAATGACATTAAATTTGATGAATTATTTTGGGGTTAAATCAAATTGGAGTGAAAATACTATCATTATAAAACCTCAAATATATAAAGCTAAACCTATTAAAATTGAAGCGGATTGGAGTGCTGCATCTTACCATTATGCTATAATGGCTTTTGCTGATAAGGGGAAACTGCAATTAAAGGGATTATTTAAAGAGAGTTTTCAAGGAGACAGTGTTTTAAGTTCTATGATGGAATTTTTTGGTGTCCAAACGAAATTTCTGGATGATGGGGTAGAACTATCAAAAGTAGGGGAGGCAGAAAGTAATTTTGAATATGATTTTATAAAATGCCCTGATCTTGCGCAAACCATTACAGTTGTTTGTGCTGGGTTAAATATAAAAGGAAAATTTAGTGGGCTACAAACTTTAGCCATTAAAGAAACAGATCGAACAAAAGCTTTGCAAACAGAATTTTTAAAGATGAATGTTCGTTTTGAAGAGGTTGGAAATACTTGGGAAATTTACCCAGAAAATATTGAACTAAATAGAAATATTAGCATTGATACTTATCATGATCATAGGATGGCAATGTCATTTGCACCGCTTTCTATGTTTTTTGACAATGGACTGACAATAAATCAACCAAATGTGGTGTCAAAGTCTTATTTTTATTATTGGGATGATTTGAAAAAATTAGGATTTAAAATAAAAGAATAAAAAATGAATTTTAAATGTTTGGTTGTATTTAGTTATTTGTTTATCCTAAATATGTTGACTTGTTTGTGTGTAAATGCACAGATTTCAATTCAACCTTATATATCTATATCTATATCTTTATCTGAAATAACTGAAGATGAAACATCGGATTTTTTGGAGAACAAAGCAATTAGTGATATTTTAAAACTAAAAAAACAACCTCTAATTGTGAGGTTGAAAGATAATAAATTGAAATTTGAAAAGATGCGTAAAGCAGGCGCAGAAAAATATATAAAGAATCTTAAAAGTAAACTGGATAAAGAAAATAAAAAAATTGTTAATGGCTTTGTCGAAGAATTTAAGTTTAATCAAGATATTTATTTTATATATACCTCGGAATTTAAAAAGTGGAGAAGTGGTGAGCCTGCATGTTTTTTAAATGCAAATCAAGAATGTGATGAGACAATAAAGTTAATTGGCGATAAATACTATTTAGCAGAGTTTGATTTTGTTCGTCAAAGTAAATATAGCGATACTGATCGTCGTCGTCATGGAAAATCAGATCAACAAGGTGGAGCCAATCTTAGAAAAGAGGGTTTGATTTTGCGTGATTCTAAAATGGATCAATTGGAAAAACCTCTTCCTTTTTTTGTATCAAAAAACGTTTGGTTGTTTGATAGATCTCCTGAGGAAATGGTTAAGATATTGAATGATCAACTCAGTTCTTTCTACAATGAATGGATTGATGGGGAAGGAGAGAATGAAGAGTAGTCGAAGCGTCATTTCGACTCCGCTCAATGACCGAATGTTCAGTCGTTCCTTAAACAACAGTTCATTCCTTGATCAACAAGCTCATTCCTTGATCAACAAGCTCATTCCTTGATCAACTGTTTGTTTCCTTGAGTAAATGTTTGATTGAGTGGAGCCGAAATGAAATTCAGTCAAAGCATTAATCTTTATAATAAATGCGCTTCACCCGCTCCGCTATGTTCGTTAGGATCTCGTAAGGAATTGTCTGTGCAGCTTTAGACAGTGCATTTAGACTTTTTGATGATCCGAACACTACTACCTCATCGCCTTCTTTTACATTTTCAAGATGGCTCACATCCAGCATACACATATCCATACAAATGTTTCCAATAATAGGAGCAGCTTGCCCCATTATTTGCATTGAAAATTTGCTATTTCCCGCAAGTCGTGGTAAACCATCTCCGTATCCAATACAAACTGTGGCAATTTTTAAATTTTTCTTTGCTTTTCCAGCTCGGCTATAGCCAACGGTTTCACCCTTTTTTACCTGTTTGATTTGAGCAATGTATGTTTTCAGTTGACTAACGGGAGTAAGTTTGTTTTGTAACTTTCCCGATCCATCAATTCCATATAAACCTATACCTAAACGCACCATATCAAGTTGGTGTTTTGTATAGTTGGCAATTCCATTGCTATTCAGGATATGTTTGATTGTACGGATGTTTAAACCTTTTTCAATATTTTCAGCTGCCGTTTTAAATAAACTAACTTGCTCTTTAGTAAATTCTTTTTCTTCCAAATCTTCACTACTTGTTAAATGTGAAAAAATAGAAGCTACGTGAAATTTATTGTCTTCTTTTAACCGATTTACCAATGTAGGGATTTCATTTATATCGAAACCAAGACGATTCATTCCTGTATCAATATTTAAATGAATTTTTAATTTTTGCTTTGTCTTATTCTTAATCAAGAAATTAGACAACATTTCAATTTGAGACAAAGAATATACTTCTGGTTCAAGCTTGCGTTGAAGTAACAACTGGTAGGTGTTACCATCGGGATTTAAAACCATTATTGGTGTTTCAATTCCCGCTTTTCTCAATGCCACTCCTTCGTCGGTATAGGCAACCGATAAATAATCAACTTTGTTGTATTGTAACGTATTTGCAATCTCAAATGTACCTGCTCCATATGAAAAAGCTTTGACCATTGCCATTATTTTCGTTTCTTCTTTTAGTTTCTTTTTATAAACATTTAGGTTGTCAGTTAGGGCATTTAAATTAATTTCCAATGAAGTTCTATGCAGTTTTTGAGACAAGGAGTTTACTACTGTTTCAAGCTCAAATTTTCTTGCACCTTTAAATAAGATACATTCGTTATTGAATTCTAACTTTCCAATTTTGTTTGTCAAAGAACTGGTTTTACTAAAAAATGTTTTGTTCTTTATTTTAAATTTGGCTTGATGTTTTTTAATTTTTGGACCTATCCCAATAAACCGTTCTATTTTTTTACTATTCACTAAATCAGCGATTTCCTGATAGAGTTTTGCCTCAGACTTGCCACTTTGAAAAACGTCCGTTAAGATTAGAGCATTTTGTAAGTGTTTGTTTTGTTGATCTTGAAAATCCAAAGCAATTTTTAGAGAGTCATAATCTGTGTTATAGGTATCATCCACTAAAATACAATTGTTGATACCAGCTTTTAGCTCAAGTCTCATTGGCATCGAATTGAGCATCGCTAATTTTTTATTCAACAATTCATCATTATGATAGTTAGAATCACATAACAAGACACAACAGCAATGTAATGCATTTTCAATACTAGATTCATCTACAAAAGGAAGGTTAAAACGAAAACTTCTTTTTGTATAAGTAGCTTTGACTTCAGTATGTTGTTGTAGTTTTTTTAACTCAAATCGAATGTCAGCTTTGGCATTCTTTTTACATGTCCAATTCAGTGTTCGGATGGTCTGCTTACTTTTGAAAAGCACGTCATGTATTTCATCGTGATCAATGCAATAAATTAACATTCCAGAATCACCAAAAAGTTTGAGTTTCTCTTTTATTTTCTGATTGGTACTTCTAAATCCAGCCTGATGAGCCGGACCAATATTTGTAAAAATTACAATATCTGGTTGAATAATATTGTGAAGCTTTTGCATTTCCCCAACTTCTGAAATTCCCGCTTCAAAAAGCCCCATTTCGTGCGTTTCATTTATCTGCCAAACAGAAAGCGGAACACCAATCTGAGAATTATAGCTTTTAGGGCTTTTAACAATATTTACATCGTCTTTGAGCAAAGTATATAGCCACTCTTTAACAATAGTCTTTCCATTGCTTCCAGTTATTCCAACGATTGGAATATGAAATGTGCTTCTATGGTGGCTAGCCAAGGTTTGCAAGGCTTCAAGAGAATCATTAACTAAAATGAAAGTTGCTTGCTTGAATTCTGCGGTATTGACTTTCTTCGAGACAACAAAATTTCTAACTCCAGCCTTGTAGGCATCTTTGATAAAAGAGTGTCCACTTCGTCTGGGACCCTTTAGAGCAAAAAATAGTGTTTCTTTAGGGAATGATAAGTTTCTACTGTCTATTGATAAATATTTTATATCAGCACTTTTTTTCTGTTGTAAAAATGTGCCTTGAAGTATTTCATTTATATCTGATAAGTTGTATTTCAACATAGCGTTTTTAAAAAGAACCATGGTCGTATTTTCGATTTTAGAATCATATTTTGTCCAACTAAAGGCAAGAATGACCACACTAAGCGAAAAGGCTAAAGCAACATTAAAAAACGTGCCACTCAAACGAAAGACATCTACTTGTGGCAGTTTATTTCTACCGATCAGTAACGAATTAGAGGTTTCCTTTTTGGATAGGTCTTTTTGAGAAGATCGCTTCGCAAAAAGGAAACGAAGTACCACAATTAAGCCTATCACAAACACAATAAGACCGACGATAGCAGCAAGTAGCGTACTACCTGAAACAGTAATATTCATAAGTCTACGATTTTGAAACGTGTGAATTAGATGTGGCAGTCTATTCGATATGTTTGGTTAGTTGTTGCTTGTTATTTTGAATAAATGAAGGGTATTGGGATAAAAAAATGGCTATCTCTCCAAGTATCAGAAAGATAGCCATGTGCTATGG
>JAHDGP010000335.1 GCA_020627525.1 Bacteroidota bacterium | reverse complement strand
TCACGAAGTGAGTTGGGGTATTCCAAATTTTATACTATTTTTGAACTTTATTTCCAGCAATCTAACTTATAATAATTACAAAAGTATTCTACTGCATTGTTTTTTATAAGATTGATCGTACTTTGAATTAGATTAAATGAGTAAAGAACAAATTACAGATAAAATAGAAATGTTGATTGACCTCGGAAGATTTAAAGAGGCGATCAGTTTAATTGGCGAAAATTTAAATGATTACGAAGATAAATACTATATGCATCATCAATTAGTGTATTGTTACTTGGAATTGGATGATGTTGAAAATGCACAGAAAGCTTTAGACATAGTATTGGAAGATTATCCGAATTATGCCGTTTTACATTATTTTTCATCAGTTATTAATACCCGAAATGATAATTTGAATGAAGCGATAAAAAGTATTCAAACAGCCATAGAGTTGGACCCTAATAATGTAGCTTATTTGGCAAAAGCAGCAATATTGAACACCTCTCTTAATAAGACTAAGCAGGCAAGTAATTTTATCAGATTAGCAGAACAGGAAGATCCGAATCATATAATGGTTTTAAAAGCAAAAACCATAAATTTTATGCATACTGCCAAAATGCAGGAGGCATTTGATACAGTGAACACAGCTTTGGAAATTGAACCAAACGATGCTGATTTATTATCCCTCCGTTCTCAGATTAGTACGACTAAATCTTTTTCTATTGAGGAGGCAGAAGAAAATGCTTACCAAGCCCTTGCAATGGACCCAAATAATGAAATTGCAAAAGAAAGTTTGTTAAACATTCTCAAAAATAAAAAATTCTTGTTTCGTTTTTTTGCAGGAAATGCTTTTAATCAATATGTAGTAGAGTTCACGCCTATTAGGGTAATAGTTATGATTTTATTTTGGAAAGGTGTTTTGATTTGGGGTGGATTTGGAATACTGTATTTATTGTTGACATGGTATGGTGGTGTGCTTTTCAATACAGTATTGCGCTTACATAAACGGTATAAAATCTTATTGGATAAAGTTAAAATAAAGCAATCTAATTTGTTTTTAGGATTAAATGTAGCCTTGTTTTTTGTTCCGACGCTATTGGGATTTATTGGAGTAGAACCCCAATATGTTGTTGCTGTATTTATTAATTTACTTGCCATTTTACTCATTTCGATTTCCTATTTTGAAATCAGTACTAAAAAAGGTAAAACGCAGTTTTTCGTATTCTGTGGTATTGCCGGAACCCTTGCTTTAACATTTGCAGTTTCCTCTCCGTTAATATTAATTGTTTTACCGATACTATTACTTTTAATCTATGCTTTCTTGTTTACGCTAAGAATAGCATTCTATTAAAAATTATACATTAAAATATCAAATGAAAATATGAATAGCCCGGAAATAAATGCTCTTGTACAGGCATTGAATTTGACACCAGAAAATTTGCAATTAAAAAAAATTGTACTGTCAAAAATGATGGAGACAACTGGTTACTCAGAAAGCATCATCAAATATGCAAAAGAGCTCAATCAAGAAGAACCAAACAATTTGGAGTACACGGAGATATTGATACAGGAGTACTACAAATTAGAGAATTATTCTGCTTGTATGGTCATAATTGAAAATATACAAGACCCATCGCAGTTGTCTGCTAATGGGAGAGCAAGTGTGGCAAAAGTGTATTTGAAATCTAATGAAGTAGACGAAGCAAGAAGTGTTTATACAGATTTAATTGCTGCTTATCCAGATTTTGTTGATGATGAATTAGATGATCAGTTTAGGGTTAAAGAAACTGTACAGGAGTTAGAGGTTACTGATGATCAATATTTTCTAAAAAAGCCGGAAGCAACTTTTGACGATGTTGGAGGAATGGCTAAAGTAAAGAAAGAGATTGAAATGAAAATCATCAAACCGCTGGAAAATCAAAAACTTTTTGCGAGTTATGGTAAAAAAGTAGGAGGAGGCATTTTGATGTTTGGTCCACCAGGATGTGGCAAAACGTTTATGGCAAAAGCTACTGCCGGACAAATAAAGGCAAATTTTATCAATATAGGCTTAAACGATATTTTGGATATGTGGATCGGAAACAGTGAAAAAAATCTACATAACTATTTTGAAATGGCACGCCGCAACACGCCCTGTGTTTTGTTTTTCGATGAAATAGATGCACTGGGTGGTAAACGAAGTGATATGAAGTTTTCGGGAAATAAAAACATCATCAATCAGTTTTTGTCGGAGTTAGACGGCATTGACAGTAATAATGAAGGTATTTTGATTATGGGAGCTAGCAACTGCCCCTGGGATATTGATCCTGCATTTAGGAGACCTGGTCGATTTGACAGAATTATTTTTGTACCACCACCGGACCAAGAATCAAGAGAGGTTATTTTTGAGTTAAAAATGAAAGAAAAACCGCACGAAAATATTAATTATAAATCCATAGCATCTTTAACGAAAGATTATTCAGGGGCAGATATTGACGCTGTAATTGACATTGCTGTTGAGAAAGTTTTAGAGGAAGCTATGGAAACCGGTAACCCCAGACCACTGAATTCAACAGATTTACAAAAAGCGATTAAACTGCACAGTCCGTCTACTATGGAGTGGTTTACAACGGCTAAAAACTATGCTGTTTTTGCTAATAAATCTGGTTTGTACGATGATATTTTGAAGTATTTGAAAATTTGAATTGTTTATAAAAAGGGAAGATTATTATCTTTTTGATAACTAAAGTGATCTTGTTGTATTTTTATTTTTAATATAATTTTGGGTTAAATCTAAAATTAATACGATGAAATACATTGGTAACTTAGTAATTAAAATTTATGATTTTGAGCATAATGTTATTTTTAAACCAGAAATATCCTTATCGCAAAATGGCAAATCATTTGAAAAAATCAATATCTTATTTGATGAAAGAACGCAACAATATCATGTAAATGATATTGTACCCAACGACTATATTTTAAAAATTGGATTTGATGGTTTCGAAGGTCAAACTAGAAAAATAACTGTCAAAGCTGGAGAAAACGACCTCACTTTTATTTTAGGAAAAAAAGGAATGCCTTCTTATTTTAGAGGGAAAACGAAAATTCCATTTAAGCCGTTTCCAAATTTATTGGCATTGTCATTTCAAGAGTTGAATGAAAACACTTTAGACAGTCTTGAATCCAAGTTAAAAGATTTTAAAGTTCAAATTTATAAAGATTCAAAAACTTTTATTGAAAACGGTGTTTGTTTGTTAGAGTTGCCAGAATTTTCATCTGCTGATAAACGAAAGGAGTTTGATGCATTTGTATCTAAATTGGAAAATTCTACATACAATGGAAAAGTGGTGAAATTGACAAAGACGGAAATTTCATTTTTGACAAACCAGTTAATTGTGAAGTTTAAGTCTTTTGTGACAAAAGAACAAGTTGAGAAATTTGCTAAATCAAACAATTTAAAAACGCTTCGAGTAATACCATACATTGGGAATGGATTTTTATTTGAATACAATGGGCGACTTGAGTATGAAATACTTGAGTTTATCAATAAATTTTCCAACTCTGATTTAATAGATTATATTGAACCGAATTTGGTTCATACGGCAACGGATGATTTTACTCCAAATGACTTTAGATTTGATGAACAACCACATCATCAAATTATAAATTCAGAAAATGCCTGGGATATAAACACAGGCTCGAACAATATTACCATTGCTGTGGTAGACAGTGGATTTGATCTCACTCATCCAGATTTTATAAATCCTTCCACTTCTACTTGGACAAAAATTGTCAATCCATATGATTTTACTGGAATGGATACAAATACATTTGGTTCTACTCACGGTATTCGTTCAGCAGGAATTGCAACAGCAAACTTTAACAATACTGAAGGAGTAGCGGGAGTTGCACCTGGTTGTCAGTTAATGCCAATTCGTCGTCCTATATTTGGAACAGATACAGATTACGCAGATATGTATGTTTGGGTGGCAGGATTTAACCCACAAAGTACGACAACAGGTTTTCCAGCAACGATTTCAAATGGTGCAGATGTTATTACAAATAGTTTTGGTTTTTATCAATCCGCTCTTTCTGGCATAATGCAAGATACATTAGACTACCTAACGACTTACGGTAGAGGCGGCAGAGGTTGCGTTGTGTTGTTTTCTGTTGGAAATAATAATTGCAATTTTGGAAACTGCCCCACACAAGGTGGTGCAAGACAATGGGCCTTTTATAATAAAACTATTGCCGTAGCATCGTCAGTAATTAGTCCCCCTGATGCCGATGAGATAAAAGTAAGCACCAGTAACTTTGGTACAAATGTGGACATTTGCGCTCCAGGCGGCGGACCTGGTACTGGAACAGAAACCAGAACTTTATCTACTTCAAATGTTGGAGAAGGAACAACTACGGGATCATCTACAGGTTCTTCTTTAGATTATCAAAGTTTTGGACAAACCTCCTGTGCCTGCCCACAAGTTGCTGGAGCTGCTGCATTGATTTTATCTGTAAACCCAGCATTAAATTGGGTTCAGGTTAGAGAAATTTTGAGAACAACGGCTGTTCAGATTGACGCTGGACAAACAAATGCAACTGGTCAGTGGGTGGACAATGACGGAGACGGTATTGCGGAGTTTAGCCAGTGGTATGGATATGGTAGATTGGATGTTGAAGCTGCATTAATTAGTACGAGAGATGAAACAGATTTTTCCGATGTAGTTATAAGAGACAATTTAGCAGATACTGGTTCGGTGCCTTCAAGTGGCTGGCACGCACACAGCCCTGATATTTGGGTGAGCCCAAACAATGATCCAATTCCTACATTGAGTTATTCAGCTGCACCCCCACATCAAGATGCAGTTAGAAATCAGACGAATTACGTTTTTCTTAGAGTAAGAAACTTTGGAACGGCAGCAAGCAATGAAGTTTATTTACGTGCGCTTATATGTCATTTTCCTGGATTTGAATTTAGGTATCCGCAAGAGTGGCAAGCTACAACAAGACCAAGTGATCCTATACCAAGTCCATTGATAACAGGGACTTATTTGATTGGAGAACAAATGATAGATGACTTGGCACCTGGTGATTCAACTATTGTAAAAATACCGTGGATCAGTGATTTGATTCCACCTGAAACGGTAACAGTTGCTGGCGTCGATGTTGACTGGCATCCTTGTTTGCTTGCCGAAATTTCACCACATGATGGTCCGAATCCATCAACAACGGGTCATGCTGTAAAGGA
>JAHDGP010000334.1 GCA_020627525.1 Bacteroidota bacterium | reverse complement strand
AGCGAATCATAGAATTTTATTCCCAGCAATTGATTGACCGAGTTCTAAAAATGATTTTAACTTATTAAAGAATATGCTGTATCCAGTTTGTTTATTGAAATAGAAAATAAACTTATTTAAATGAAACCTATTTTATCTTTAATTAAATCGCTTGAAATACTGTCACCTGCATAAATAAGGGTGGAGTCTTTAAATAGTAAATTGCTGTACCCAAATTTTGTTTTAGGAATTGAGTTGTTATTAAGTTCATCAAAAAATCTAACTCTGTTTTTTCGTAACTTTTTACCATAGTAAGAGTTCTTTAATACAAAAATTGGCTTGGTAAAAGTTGAGTTTTTTACTACTTTTCTGATGTCTCTTAAATTATAGGTTTCTGATATTAGTATTAGTTTGAAGTCTAGATTGCTAAATTCTTCTGAAACATTTGAATAGTAGTTGATGTTTCGACAAAAATCTGAAGAACAGAATGGCCTCCATAATGCAACCCAAGTATACCTATGTTTTTTAGTAATATTTAAAATATCAGCTTGTTCGATTTCGTAAAGCTTTAATGAATCTTCTGAGTTATTAAACTTTTGATCTAGTAAATTTGGAGAAAATTCAGAAACGATAAATTCTAAATCACTTTTATCTAGAGTCCAAAAATCATTTTCATTTATGTGAATAGCGCAGGAACAGAAAAATATTAATAAATAACTACATATATATTTATTCATAATTTGCAGACTAATTAAGTTAACTATTTCCCAAAGATAAATCAAGAAAACTACATTTATATAAAAAGAGGTCTGCAAAAGCATAAGCAATTACAGACCAATTTTATACATTCCAATAGGGGCTTTCTTTCTGATGTGCTGCAACCTCTTCATTTCTCGCCCACTTTAAATTGGAAACTTTATTGTCTTTTTTATTGAAGTTTTTATGGATAACCTTTTGACGCCTGTTCTTATTTTTAAGAAACTTTTCAGCTACTAATTTATGTATGTATGGCTTTATTTCTTTGCCGGATTTTAGAATCAAACTGATGGTTGCATAACCTTTTGTATCTGATGTTTTAAGGATTCTGCATTTTTCAAATTCGCCAATAAAAGAGATAACACGCCCAATATTTGAGATCGCATACTTGCGTTTCTTCTCTTCTGCAAAGGTGTTTCCGGAAAAGTAAAATTTAATTTGTGAAAATCTGTGTCATCTGTGGTGTTTTTTCTGACCACCCAAGCTGATTTAAATTTTTTGAGTAATTTTTTACAACGAAATTAAATGAAATGAGCGATATGTTGGTGGAAATTGGTTGATTTGTTTGGTGAGGATATGGGTGACAGTGTTTACAGTCCATATTTCACAACTTTAACCACTGATATTAGTAAAGCATAAAGGAAATCCGTATTTTTGTGCGCATTTTGAAAATGTTTGTTTAAACAATAGAGGAAATGAAAAAGGATATAAAGTTTCTAAAGGTTGAAAACATTGGCTTAGCAATCATTCCAGATGACGGAAGTAGCGAAATTCCGTTGTATTCAGCATATATTATTAATTTAAGAGAATCATTGTTGGAAAATGTTTTTATAAGATCTAAAGGTAGCGGCACATTGAATGAAGAGGCTATTAAAACCTCAACATTGAGGGTGTTGATTGAAAAAATTGCTCCCAAAACCTATGTTAAAATTGACGATTTTGATCAGAAAGCAGCGTCGATTAACAATGAATATTGGATCAGTTTTAAAGAAGATGGTTATCTATTTGATAAGAAATATGTTTTTGTTCCTGGTAGTATTGATGAGTCGAACTTTATTGAAATTCCATTGATAGGAAAAAGAGGTGTATTAATAAAATAATTTAAATTATGTCGGATAAAAAAATTGATTACTCAGATTTGTCATCTGGCAGTGAAAATGATGAATTATTTGTGCATCACCGGTTGGTTGCTGATAATAAGCAGGAACCTTTGCGCATTGATAAATTTTGTGTGAATTTTATAAAACACCTTAGCAGGAATAAAATTCAGAATGCAGCAAAGGCTGGCTGTTTGCGTGTCAATGATAAACCTGTAAAATCCAATTATAAAATTAGGCCCAACGATGTTGTAACAATCGTACTGCCACGTCCTGTGGAGGAGCATACGGTCATTCCCGAAGAGATGCCTTTAGACATTCGCTACGAAGATGACGATTTGATCATTTTGATGAAACCCGCTGGTTTGGTCGTGCATCCAGGTGTTGGAAACTTTACTGGAACACTTGTAAATGGATTGAAACACTATTTTGAACAATTGCCTGATAAGTCAAACGAAGGAGATCGTCCTGGTTTGGTGCATAGGCTGGATAAGGATACGACTGGCTTAATGGTTATTGCAAAAAACGAAATTGCCATGACGCATTTGGCAAATCAATTTTTTGAAAGAACCGTTCATAGAAGATATGTTGCTTTGGTTTGGGGAGACATTGAAGAGCCAGAAGGAACAGTGGATGAATTTATTGGTAGACATCAAAAATACCGTCAAAAGCAGGCTGTTTTTCCAGACCAAGATTTTGGCAAGCACGCCATAACTCACTACAAAGTGATTGAACGTTTTGGCTATGTTACTATGATCGAGTGTAGATTGGAAACAGGCAGAACGCACCAAATTAGAGTTCATTTGCAACATGTAAAACATCCGCTTTTTAATGATCCTAAATACGGTGGAGATCGCATTGTAAAAGGAACAATTTATACAAAGTACAAGCAATTTGTTGAAAATTGTTTTAAACTGATTCCTCGTCACGCTTTACATGCAAAAGAACTGGGAATCATTCATCCAACTACTGGAGAGCAAATGTTTTTCGATTCGGAAATGCCTGAAGATATGAATTTGGTTTTGGATAAGTGGCGTAAGTATAGAACGAAGTAAATTGATTTTTATAGCTTAGGAACGGTCCCTTAGGTGTTGATGTACATTCCTATTCTGATACAGTAGGAAATTAATTATGATTTGGAAACCGATTAATATTTTCCTAATTTTCATGTATGGAACGCAATAAATCGGAAAGTTTTTTTAGAAATCCTCAAAACGTCATTGCCTTAGCAGTTAGTATCATCAGTATATGCGCATTAGTAGTATCTATTAAGCAAACTCAGATAATGTCTGAGCAAAGAGTATTGATGTACGAACAGTCCAAAGCTTCTGTATGGCCTAGATTAGAAGTTGGACTGGTTGAGAGTCATAACTTAGACGATTATTCCATCAGTACTTTCAAACTTAATGTTAACAATGGTGGTGTAGGTCCTGCAATAGTTAAAAGTGTTAGAGTTACTTTCGACGGAAAAATTGTAAAATATTGGGGAGATTTGTTTGAAGAATTTGATTTGCCAAAAGGTACGCGTCTTTTTTATGGAAATAGAGACCTCAATAATTCAATTATAAAAATTGGAGAAAATTTTAGCTTTTTAATCTTAACTGAGAACCTTCCGGTAGCTCAAGGTTTTTATGATAATTTGGAAAAAGTAAAGATAGAAATCTGGTATGAATCTATTTACGGCGACAAATGGATGTTGACTTATAACAAGAATGAAGCAATAACCAGTGAGGTTGATTCAAAATTTACGCTTCCTGAAGAAGAAGAATTTAAAAATTGAGAACTTATTCAGATTTGAATTTGGTGTTGGATAAATGATTTAAATATAGGGGCTAAATAGTTGTAAGTTTAGAAAAACTATCAATTATAGATGGCTCTTTTCTTTAACAGTAAACTTAGAAAATCCCATTTCTTATAAAGTAAAAAGTCGCTCCTACCAATATTGTAAGGACGCCAATGTAAATCCATTTGTTAAACCTTTCTGGACTGATTGGCCATTGGTTATGAATGCAGATAAAGCCTGCCCAGTGAAATGGCGTTGCTTGAATGGCGTTGCTTTCCTCCAAGTATTTTAGTTTAGCAAGGTGCAATGCATCTTCAGGATTTGCGCCTTGTTTTATATTTTGATAAAAAGAGTCAAACAAATTTGTGGTAGAATAATCATTTACATTCCATAAGCTTGAAACTAAATGCTTGGCTCCCGCATAGCTAAAGCCTCTTGCCAGAGACATGTTGCCTTCTCCCGTTTCAATTTTTCCGATATGGGTTTTACAAGCACTTAAAACAATCAAATTAGCATCCAAGTTTAAGGCATACAACTCAGGCATAAATACAGATCGGTCTATGAATTCTATTTTGGGTAATTGCAGGGTGGTGTCTATTTTTGCATGTGTTGCTAAGTGTAAAATATTTTTGTTTTGTGAATTTTTTTGAAATGTATTCCAGGAGGCGTCCTTGTTTTTAAACAGTTGTGTTTCGGTAAAATGTTTTTGAATTTGATCTACTTCTTTATCGGAGTGGGAGAGCGCAAATTGATTTCTTTCTTTGTTTGGAAAAATGGGTGCCATTGCCAAAACCGAATTAAAGGATTGCTCTTCCTTTTCTTTTCCCAATAACGATACAGACGGAGCGTAGCTGATTTGGTGCTTTTTTATTAAATATGGACTGCCATTATCAATTCCATCGTAATTATTTTCAGTAATCAAACATTCAAAAGGAAGGTAGTTTAAAATACCGTCTGGAATGATGAATACTTGTTCCATGTTTTCGGAAACAAAAGGCTCGAATAATATTTTATAAAGGTTAAAAGCAATTTCATTATAACCTTGATTGTCGTTTGATAACTTTTTACCGTTATTGCTAAAGTAATCGAGAAAACTTAAAATAGAACTTTCTAAACTTTGCGGATTGGGGAGGGTGTAGCATTTTGTTTCATATTTTTCAATAATAAAAATGTAAATAAAATCAGTGCCAACAAAATATTCCATCACACAACTCAACTTTGGATTTGTTTTTAATTTACTTTGAATATTTGATATTTTGGCAATTTTACTATTTGATTTAAATTGCTTAAATAATGGAAAGGCTTTGCCAATGCTGTCTAGCAAATTTTTGTGTATTTCTTCCTTAAAAGTTAATTCAGTTTTAAATTGTTTTAAAAGCTCCCAATTCGTATTTTTTTCATTGAGCTCTTCATTTTTTATGGATAAAATAAGGTTGGCAATGGCACGTCTACTATTTTGCTCTTTTATTAATAGGGTTGAGTCGGAAATATATTGAGACAAAGCAGCTTTGTTTTCGATGACTTCTTGTAAAACACTGGCTTTGTTTTGTTCCATTATTTTATAAATGTTTTTTAAATATTTGTCTTTGGGTTC
>JAHDGP010000333.1 GCA_020627525.1 Bacteroidota bacterium | reverse complement strand
CCAATTTGAATAGTAAAAAGCTCCAAATCCAAAATTGGGTAGTAATTGATTTTGATTTTCTGAAAAAGTGTTATCATTTGTGTAAGTACTAACCGAGGTGTAGTTAGATTGCTGCACTGAAAGACTTGTACTTAAACCTAAGGAAACCTTAGATCTTGGGCTTACATAAAATTTATAAGAATAATTTCCCCTTATATTTAACCAGTCATGTACGCCAAGTTTATCACTTTGGATAGATAAGCCGAGACCGACTTTTTCCCTAAATGGTCCATGTACATATGCGGAAATAGTTCGGGGAGCCCCCTCGAAGTTTACCCATTGTTGTCTGTATATAGCTGCTGTGCTGATGGCATCCTTTGTTCCAGCATAAGCAGGGTTGTAGACAAGTGAGTTAAACATGTATTGCGTATTCATCGCTTCCTGCTGTCCGAATGCGGAACAACCGAAATAAATAAAACAAGCAATAATAAAAACACTTTTGTATAAATTTGTTTGCATAACTTAATTTTAATTTATGCCAATATCATTCTATTTTTGACAGATTTATCTAACTTGATGATTTTCGCACCAAGTTTTACCAATATATTAGTACATTTATTTTTTAAGATTGACTAGGCGCTTTTCATACATAATTTGGCAAAAATCTGAAATTCATAAAGAATATAGCAAATGAAATGCCAAACTATTTAACATTAACTTTTGAACATTTTATGCCAACACAAATTACGCTACGCATTTTGCCCAAAAATTTCAATGATTCATATATTAAAACCGCAATTGCAAAACAAATTGATTTATCAAAAATAGATTTTTTTGAATATTCTATTTTAAAAAAATCAACTGATGCACGCCAACTACCAATTAAATACCAACTTTCAATACTCGTACATACAAACGAGTCCATTAGCTCCTACGTAAAAAACGATAAAAAGTATGCAAAAGTGGATAAAAAAAAGAAAGTTCACATCATTGGAGCTGGTCCAGCAGGGCTTTTTGCAGCTTTGAAAGTGATTGAAAAGGGCTGTAAACCAATTGTTTATGAAAGAGGTCGAAATGTTAAAGACAGAAGACGCGATTTGGCGCAATTGACAAAAAAACATATTGTAAATCCCGAATCTAATTACTGTTTTGGGGAAGGTGGCGCAGGCACCTACTCTGATGGAAAACTGTATACAAGATCCAAAAAAAGAGGAAGTGTTACAGAAATTCTCAACACTTTTGTAGCATTTGGTGCCGATGAAAATATTCTTTATGAGGCACATCCACACATTGGTACCAATAAATTACCAAGCATAATCTCAGCTATTACAAATAAAATTATTGAATGTGGTGGTGAAGTACTTTTTAATTCAAAATTAAAGGATATTTATATTAAAGAAAATAAAATAGAAGCTTTACTTTTAAACAACGAAAGAGTAGAGGTTGACAATGTTATTTTGGCAACAGGACATTCAGCCAGAGATGTTTATGAAATGTTTTATGCGAAAGGCTTAGCACTTGATTATAAGCAGTTTGCCGTTGGAGTTAGAATAGAACATCCTCAGACATTAATAGATAAAATACAGTACAGATGTGAATCTAGAGGAGAATTTTTAGAGCCAGCAGCTTATCAGTTGGTTGCCCAAGTCGAAGGAGGAAAATTCAAAAAGAAAAGAGGTGTTTATTCATTTTGTATGTGCCCTGGTGGAATAATTGCTCCTTGTGCAACAAATCAAGAAGAGGTAGTTACCAATGGTTGGTCGCCTTCTAAAAGAAATAACAAATATGCCAATTCAGGGATAGTTGTAAGTATTGAAGACGACGATTTGAGAAAATTTTCCAAATTTGGTCCATTGGCTGGAATGAAATTTCAAGCGAGCCTCGAACGGAAGGCTTGGGAAATGGCTGGGAAAACGCAAGTAGCACCTGCTCAAAGGATGATCGATTTTATAGAAAATAGGAAATCTGAAACATTACCAGAAAATTCTTACATGGCTGGTGTCAAGTCTGTAAATTTAAATGAAGTTTTTCCAGAATCAATTGCACATTATTTAAGAAATGGATTGTTGGCATTTGGCAAAAAGAAAAAAGGCTATTTGACAAATGAAGCCATATTGGTTGGCGTGGAAACAAGAAGTTCAGCACCAGTAAGAATACCTAGAGACAAAGAAACTTTGGAGCATATAGAGGTTGCTGGATTGTATCCTTGTGCCGAAGGAGCTGGTTACGCAGGCGGAATCGTTTCGGCGGCAATTGACGGGATGCGCTGTGCTGAAAAAATTGTTGAGAAGATGGCAATAACGTAACTCTGACTAACTTAATGACGTAGTATTCAAGGGTATGTATGTAAATCAAAAGAAACAACTTTTTCTTTTGGTTAAATATTGTTTTTCAAATTATTTATTGCCGTATGATTACTAATTGGATTAAATATTCAAAAGTTTGTTATTTGATGATTTTAACAGTGATGTTTTGTAATGCCTGTACCAAGTCAACAGGAGAATCAAGTGCTGTAGAGCCTAATTCGGTAAATTCAGCTTCGAAAAATAATTCTAAAAAAGTATATCCAGATTATGTGAAAGTGGCTGCCAAAGAGTTTGGACCCAAAATTAAAATTAAAGTTAAAGACTACAATTATCATATTTTGGAAATGAAAAAAATAGTCAAATTTTACAATGAAAATGCTCCGTATTTTCAAGAAGAATGGGAAGAAATTCAATATGGTTTGCACGATGTTTCAAACTATTATTTTGGAATGGTCGAGAAAGGGCAAAGAATTGAAGAAGATCATTTAATAGCAGGCGAGGAAGTACTTGTTTATCACAAAAACGTAATTGAAGCTGCTGCAAAATAAAACTTCCTTTACATCCTTTTCAAAGAAATATCTCAAATCTCCCAATAAAATGTCTCTCAAAGATTATAAAATAATACTGTATTTACTAATCGTAAATATTATAAGTATCACAATGATCGGTTTTTCGGCTTGTTCTGAATACGAAGAAGTTGTTGCGAAACGACCAACAAGTTGTCTTGAAAAAAAGATTTCACCTGAAGTCAAACTATCAGCAAGAGATTTTGCATCAACCATTAAAACATCGTTTAGAAATCATCAATCTCTTATAAAGCAGTTGAATATTATTCAAGAATTTTATGAGCAAAATCCCAATGATTTTAAAATTGAAATTGCAGATATTATTCAGCAACAAAATAGCTTGAAAGAATACTACAACGATTTAAAAACTCAATTGAATACCAAAGTTATTCCAAGAAAGTATTTTGGAGCGGCAGAAGAAATGATCATTTCTCATAAAAATATCTTAGAACAGTTAGGTAAATCTAAAAAGCCATAGTTACAAGATTTATCTCAATCTCATATCCCATCTTCCATAAGTATATCCCAAAGTCATTTCATCTTGTTCATATATTGGAATGATATATTCTATATAATGACAACCACAGCCACAACAAATTTGGTTAGACTCTGAGCGCATTGCTACATCTAGAAAAGTAGTTTTATCGGCAGTAACAACGACCTCTTTTTCGACTGTTTCATATCCAACAAAAGAAAATTTTACTAAATGTTTTCCAACTGGTAGTTTGTCAATTTTATAGAATCCATCAAAATCAGATTGAGTACCAATTAAACTTCCATTAATGGTAGTTGTAATTGTTGCGAAAGGAAGAAACAAATGTGTAGTATTTTTAATCAAAGCAGGACTCATATTTCTTTCTTCTGAATCAATAATTTTGCCTTGCAAAGAACCATACTGAGCAATAGCGAATTGGCAAATAAGCAATGTAATAAACAGTGTTGTAACATATTTCATATTAAATAGCGTTTTTATTATATCGTTAATATAAATCAAAACAGAAATAGATACAATTAGGATGCTTAAGTTGACAATTTTATGACTGCTTAGAGCTCATATTTGAGCTATTGATTATCTGCACTTTAGTGAGAATAAAAAAATATCAGTAAATGAAAAAGCTAATAGAATGTGTTCCCAATTTTTCTGAGGGGAGAGATATGAATATTATCAAGCAAATTACGAATGAAATTGAAAAAGTGGAGGGCGTTAAATTGTTAGATGTAGACCCTGGAAAAGCAACAAATAGAACTGTTGTAACCTTTGTAGGTGAGCCAGAAGCGGTTGTAGAAGCAGCTTTCCAAGCAATTAACAAGGCATCTGAACTTATTGATATGACACAGCATTCAGGGGAGCATCCTCGATTTGGAGCTACTGATGTTTGTCCATTAATCCCTATTTCTAATGTTACAATGGATGAATGTGTTGTTTACGCTCATAAATTAGGGAAGCGTGTTGGAGAAGAACTTGGATTATCAGGATATTTCTATGAAAATGCAGCAAGTAAACCAGAAAGAAAAAATTTAGCAATTGTCAGAAGTGGTGAATATGAAGGGCTGCCTGCTAAATTGGCAGACAAAAATTGGCAGGTTGACTTTGGTCCTCAGTCATTTAACCCACAATATGGCGTAACAGCAATAAGTGCTAGAGATTTTTTAGTAGCCTATAATGTAAATTTAAATACTACTTCTACAAGACGTGCAAATGCAATTGCATTCGATGTTAGGGAAAATGGTAGAGTTAAAAAGAAAGGCAATGAAATTCTGAGGGATGAAGATGGAAATGCATTACGTATCCCAGGAATGTTAAAAGCTTGCAAAGCAATAGGCTGGTATATTGAAGAATACAAGCAAGCTCAAATTTCAATGAATTTGACAAATATTTCAATCACTTCTGCTCATGAGGCTTTTGATGCTGTTTGTGAAAGTGCATTAAAAAGAGGCATTCGAGTTACTGGTTCGGAACTAGTGGGTTTGATTCCTTTACAAGCGATGTTGGATGCAGGAAAACACTATTTGAGAAAACAAAAAAGGTCATTGGGAATATCTGAAGCTGAAATCATAGATATTGCGATTAAGTCGATGGGTTTGGATGATTTAAGTGAATTTGATCCAAAGAAAAAGATCATCGAGTATATGCTAGACGATGATTCTAAAAAGCTTGTTGATTTAAATATCAGTGAGTTTGCTAATGAAACAGCTTCTGAATCACCTGCGCCTGGCGGGGGCTCTATTTCTGCATATGTTGGTGCTTTAGGTGTCAGTCTGGGTACTATGGTTGCTAATTTATCTTCACATAAAAGAGGATGGGACAAAAAGTGGGAGTATTATTCAGATTGGGCTGAAAAAGGTCAAGCTTATAAAAAAAC
>JAHDGP010000332.1 GCA_020627525.1 Bacteroidota bacterium | reverse complement strand
ACCAATATAATAACCATCAAAATATAATTCAAATTTTTGATAATCAGTTTTTTGTAAAATTTATTTGTGTATGTTAATTTGATCTTACCACTTACTTAACGATAAACTATATTTTCATTAATTAAATTACTAAACAACTCAACAAATTATTGATCCAGTATTTTTTGATTTTAAATAAATTTGAATTTAAAATTAATTGGGAGTGGTATGTCTACAATTTCCAATTCGAATTTGACTATTATTTAAAATACAGGAAAGGTATATTTTATTAAAATTTATTTTTCATAATAATCAGTTGAATAATTTTTCAACAGCTGATTTATAACCAAAACATTACTGTACTATGATTTTAAAAGGATTAATTTCACTTAAATTTCAATTATTTATTGCAAAACTTGCACTAATATTAATTTTATTAATGCAAAGCACATTTTTGCTTACTGGTCAGGAAATTTGTTCGAACAATGTGGACGATGACGGAGATGGACTAACAGACTGCGAATACTATGGTTGTTATACGGATGCAAGCGGATTAAGTCCAAATTCGCTGGTAGCTCCCTGGGATCCTAACATTAGTTATACATACACCGTTAGCGGTACATCAACAACTGCTGCGGTGCTCAATAATAATTATACTGATGCAGATGGCAATGCAATACCTGCAACTGGTATTTATGGACCACGGTCTAATACTACATTAACAATTACTGTTTGTTTCTCCCAACCTGTACCCGTAAGCTTTTTATCTTTTTATTTCATTGATTTTGATGGACCAGATGGGGGCGCAACGATTAACTTTTATGGAGGTGGGACTGCAACAACTGCGGATGTTGCGCTTCAAAGTATAGGTGGTGGAACTGGAACATACAACCCTGGAACTGGCGTGATCAATCCAAATTATAATAATAACTCGTTTATTTTAGTTGGTCAAAACAACAATACTGTTGCCTGTGTTAGGTTGACAATTGTTTCTGGCACAGGTGGCGATCTAATAGCAGGAGGCGTTGCTGGCTTAAGGTCCTGTTGTGAATTTTTTCCTGTAGAAAATACATATGCAAGTGATGCTTGTTTAGGTGATCCGTTTACGATTTCAGGAACTGAATATACAAATGCAACTTATCAATGGGCTAGTATTTGTAACGGAGTTACAACAGATTTGGCAGGAGAAACAAATGAAACATTAACTTTTGATACCTTGTTGAATGCTGATTTATCTTGCAACTATCAATTAACTGTGACAAATGATGAAGGTTGTGAAAGCAAGAGTATAGAAACGGCAATTCTTTTGGATCCAGATGTAACACCACCAAACGCACAATGTGAGAATTATACAGTTGGTTTAGATTCAAACGGCAATGCATTTATAATACAAGGAAATGTTAATGATAACTCTACAGATGATTGTAACATTGAATCGTTTGAATTGGATGTTACAAATTTTACTTGTGCGGATATTGGAAACAATCCAGTAAATTTGACTGTTACCGATTTTTCTGGAAATGCATCCGTTTGTCAGGCAATAGTAACGGTTGAAGATAATTATCCGCCAGATGCTAATTGTCAAAACATAAATATAGAAGTAGAATCAAATGGAACGACTGCAATAACTGCTCAACAAATTGATGATTTTTCAAATGATAATTGTGGTGTGATTGCCTCTATGGAAATAGATAGAACTGAATTTACTTGTGCTGATATTGGAGCAAACTTGGTTACCCTTACAGTAATGGATAATTACGGAAACAGCAGTTCATGTAGCGCATATGTATTTGTAAGCTTGAGTTGTGCTGCGAATGGTGGACAGTTTTGATAGAATGTGAATAGAGAAAATGCTTAGAAAAAAATATTTAGAAAAAAAACCTGCAACCGAAGGTTGCAGGTTTTTTAGAGTTTGGTATTACCTTACTTTTTTAATCAAGTTGTAAATGCCGTTTGCAAAGTCTTCATCCAGTTTGCGTTGAGCTTGCAGGTATTCATTTTGAATTTGCTGAATAGCCTCTGGTGGTAATTTTCCAATATCCAAATTGTATTCTTCAACCACTCTTTTCAAACCCGTAGAAACTTGTTTTTTCTTTTTATCTTCTACTTTTTTTAAGATGTTGTCAAAAATATTAGGATCGGCTGTTTCTACATTTGGATCTTTTTTGTTTTCTCTTTTTGCAGAATTTACTGCTTTTTTGATCAAATCAAAGATATTACCCGCAGGTTTTCTGCTACTTCCACCACGTTGGTGCTGAGCCTGTGCATCCTGAATTTTGTTTTTAATTAAATCAAAAACATTTGGGTCTGCCGTTTGTTGATTAGGATTTTTCTGATTTTTTTGTTGAGTGGTTAACACTGTTTTTAAAATCGTTTCTAGTAACTTTCCGTTAGCCATTTTAATTTTTTATATTATTTAATATTATTTGGACACCTATCTGTGGATAGGATACCTATTTTGCATGTTTTCTAAGAATTGCTCCTCAGAGATTATCTCTAAATACGAACCATTCTTGATTAAGTTTATCGCTCTTTTATGTTTCGTTGTCAACAGGTTGGAATCGTTTGTAGCAATCTCCTCTCTGGTCAATATAAGAAAGTCGGTGCTTTTGGTTACATTTTTAGCATTTATACCACCAATGTCTGCTATCATCTGATAGGCATTATTTAGCGGTACCGATTTCATTTTTTCAGAAATTACGACAATTTGATTGTAAAAAATATGGTTTGAATCATTTTTTAATTTATCTCCAAAAACTCCATCAATTTGTTTGCCTTTAAACGGCTTTTTAGCTCGTGATGGTTTGTATCCTCTTTCATATATTTCACCTATCTCAATTCTCAGTTTTGTGGATAATTGCGAAACAGAATTTATTTCATTTTTTTTAAAAGCTGCCATAACCAATTTAGCCGTTGCTTCACTATCAGCGCCCGCTCTGTGATGCCTAAACTGTATATTGTTTAAATTACAAAGAGCTTTTAAGTTGTAACTTGGCAGCCCTTCCCAAATTTTCTTCGAAAAAATATAACTGCAACTGTATTTCAAATTTGGATAGGGTAAATTATAAAAATCTAGAGTTCCTCTCAAAACACTCATATCAAAAGAGGCATTGTGCGCAATCAAAAATTGATTTTCGATTAAAGGTTTTAATTCTAACCACAATTCCGCAAAAGTCGGAGCATTCTCAACATCTTTTGGCCTAATTCCGTGAATGGCAATGTTGAAATAATCAAAATACGGGTAGCTGGGAGGTTTTATCAACCAAGAAATGACATCGCATATTCTATTGTCTTTGACAACGGTAATACCAATTTCACAGGCACTATGCCTCTCACCAGTTGCAGTTTCAAAATCTAATGTAATAAAATCCATTTTAGTCCCCAGTTCTAAAAAGGCAAATTACAAATAATTTTTTTATTACTGAAATTTGAATTGGAAAACTTGAATATGCCTTTTCAGGAATAAAACACAGAAATTAGTAAATGCAAGTAAAATTTATTATAGTGAAGTGATGACTTTCAATAATCTTGCCAAAATTGCATTTTATTCTATTCTGGGTGAAAATAATTGGACTGAAGTGATGACTTCCAACAACCTTGCCAAAAAATTTAAAATGATGATTTTATTTCATTCTTTTGCGAATATCCGCCAAACTATGATCAATTAGTAATTGCCCATCTCTAAATATTTCTTTCAATTCACCTGTTTTTTCTTCTTCCCAACTTACTTGGTCATACAATTTATATTCACCATCTTCCAATACAATTTTTAATAAACCCTTGGCAGATTTTTTTGTTCCATCATCTGTAATTGGATCTTTAAATATTTCCCTTCCTTGAAAGTCTACTTCTCCATAAGTTGCCTTCATAGCAAATCCGAAAGTGTCTCTTGTGTTGTATTGATAAGTGAATGATCCAATTCCCAAAACGACATTGGTAGAGGCAAAACCTTTTTCTTTTAATCTTTTACAGATTTCAGTTGCTCTGTCAATTGTTATACTGTCTCCATAAATTGCACCAATGTGACTGTCCAATTCTTTAAAACCCAAGTCGTTTGTTATGCCCCCAAAAGTTTCCCATAAAAGTTGAATGACTCCTTTTTTCTCTTCTGCTGTTTTTCCATTAGGATTGCCGCAAATAATATAAACAGGATTGCCACTGTCAGGTCTAACGACAACCTTTCCATCTCGTGCCATTATTTCATTTTTTAGATTTGGTAAATATTCTTTTAATACTTTCCATAAATCCCAAGTATCAGAAACGATTGAGACAACTCCATTTGCATAAATATCTGAAATAAGCCTTTTAATAGTTTCCTGCTCGCCCGTATCTGTTCCCATACACATCACTGAGTGTTCCGTTGCAGGAACAGAACCACCGATTAATTCTTCGTCAGAATTTGCATTGTAATAGGTCTCCAGAAAATCAATTGAAGGAATGGTATCGGTTCCCATAAAACTTAACAAATGTCCTGCTGCACTCATGTTTGCTGCTTCCAAACCAGCCATTCCACGCATAGAAAAATCGTGCCCTTGCCAGTCAACGAAGTCTGTATTTGAAGAAGTCTCTTTTGCGTATTTATCTAAAATCGCTCTATACTTTTTAGCAATAGTAGCAGAGTTGCAAGGAAGCCAAACAGTTGTTGATATAAGTGTTTCAAAATAGTTGGTCAACCAGAAAAATTCAGGTTTGGTATTGTACATTGTAAACATAGGCACCCTGATGGGAACCGAAACACCTTCTGGGAGTGCTTTAAAAATCATTGGAATATATCCAAGATCGTGTAATTGTTCTATGTGCTCCGTGCCGACTGAACTTTCACCTAAATAATTGTTGATTCTTCTACTGTATCTATTGCAAACGTCTTTTTTGGATTTATCAAAAAAGTTTTCTTGAAAATCTTGAATGATGTATTTTTTTATAAAATATTGCAATCCGAAAAATACTACTTTGTCAATGCCTTTTATTCTGCTGCCTCTTGGCGTCCAGTTAGAATAGACTAGGGTAGTTTTGTTGGGGTATTGTCTTCTGTGATCAACTTTGTAACCATCTGTATAAAGTAATGGATTCATAGTATGAATTTTTTAAGAATGTAAATAAATGATATTTAATTAGCTATGAGGGGAACTGCTATTGTTTTACTATTTTTTGGTATAATTTGTTTAGAGAATCGTAAACTTGTTTTAATCCTGCACGGTCATCCAACAATGCATTGTAATATATTTTACGACTGTTT
>JAHDGP010000331.1 GCA_020627525.1 Bacteroidota bacterium | reverse complement strand
GTTAGAAGCTAGTCAATTGATTCCATAAATAGGTTTTTAATTATAAAAAATAAGAACGCCCACCTCGCTTTGCGAGGTGGGCGTTTTCAATTAAAGACTTGTTAAGAAATAGCTAGTGTCTTTATTCAATTACTAACTTATGCGTAGCCACTTCGTTATCTGTTGACAATCTACAGATATAAATGCCTTTATTAAGATTTTGAGCATTGAAATCTATGTTGTGTTTTCCACCGTCTAAAAGCTCATTGTTAATCATTCGAGCAATCACCTTACCAGTGAGATCATAAATATCCATTTGAACATATGTTTGTTCTGGTATTTCAAACTCAAAAGTAGTAAATTCTGAAAATGGATTTGGATAATTTTGAATAGAAATCTTATCCAAAGAAACCGACACCTTATCTTCAATTTGTGATGTTTTACTTGCTGTACATCCTTCGATTTTTGCATGAAACGCTGCACCAGAAATTGCATGAAACCCAGGTTGTAAGCAAATATTATCTCCAGCGTCATAAGTTGCATTTGCTCCTGAAAAAACTGTATTTTCAGCAGTAAGAACCGCACTTACCTCATGGTACTCTGTCCCCGATATATTGACAGTTAAATGATCTGTTGCGGGGCACACTCCATTTATTGTAATAGTACTACAAATTGAATTAGAACTACAATCATTTGAAACAGTTAAGCAAACAGTATAATTTCCGTCAAGCATATAAGTATGAGTTGGATTTTGCAAAGTACTGGTTTCACCATCACCAAATGTCCAAGAATAGTCCGTTTCATTTGATGAAGTTGAAACAAACTCAATAGTAGAAGCTGATAGATTGTTGAATCCAAAACTACTGATTACATTCACACAAGGTGGCGGACATCCTAATTCAAAGCTTGCATTTGTTCCAGATACTTGTATATTTTCAATACAGATTCCAGAGTCTTGGGTATTATACAAATTGGAATTGGGATTACTTGAACCGTTAAATGTCGTATTATTACTTGAACCAGGATACAAATCACCAGTATCTCCCCTATTTAGATTTAAGTCCAACTGATTCAATCCATCAGCCTCTTCCAAATCAACCAATTTATGGTCTTCATCACCATTGCCCGATTGATTGTCATCAATATGCCAAATTGCTAGTCCGTGACCTGGAAGAAAATCATCCCAACCTGAATCATGCCTATTTTCTATTAAAAAATATTCAAGTGGATCAGGGGTGTCTATTCTAAAGCAGCTTGCATTTGAAGTAGCAGGAGGCAATGTAAATTGTCCAGACGTAACGGTAACAGGATTTATCCAATTCAATTGAGCTTTGCACCACGCTGATAATCCAGCTGGAGTGTCTTCACTGTTCAACCAGTTACCAGATCCCATCAAACACCATACTCCTACACCTGCTGATGAACCATTGCTACTATTTGTATCATAAATGTCAGGAAGCCCTAAGCCATGTCCAAATTCGTGACAGAAAATCCCGATTCCAACCATTGTAGGATCAGTTAATCCATCTCTGGTTTCTGGGTTGAACATGTAATCCCTAATTGTAACACCATCGTATATTCTTTGATATGAGCCATATAATACTGAACGATGTGACCAAATATATTGCTCTTGCGAACCCTCTTCAGCACCTGGACCAGAATGGACAAATATTACTCCATCAACTTCTCCATCATTATCATTATCGTATTCCGAAAAATCTACTCCAGCCGCTTCAGCCGCATCAAGTGCTTCCCCAGCCAATTCCCTAGCTCTATCTTTTCCATGCTGGTTTCCGTAATACTCAAAACTACTATCAGCAGTGTACCATCCATAAACATCAGTGTTTAGAATCAGTTGATTAAAAGAATTATCAATATAATAATCTCTAAAACTCCCAGTCCCATTGTAATTTTGAACATTCATAAGACTATCAAAATTATTAACACTGTACGTCGAGTCCAAGTCTGGATATTTGATCAAAATTGTAAGTACTTTTTGCGCTCCAGTTATTGGAAATGATTCTTGGGGTGCATTTTGACTAGCCCTGGCTGTTTCAACATCAACTTTTGCTTGCTTTTTATCTAGGGTAGCACCAGTGTACCTTAAATGCTTTGGAATACCATTTAATACTTTAAAATCTCTGAAGTTTCTGTCACTTAAATTTTTCGCAATTGTTCCAGCAACAATTAAGTTCCCACTTAAATCAGATACAGCATACTGATAAAATCCTTTTTCGTCCTTAACAATAGTATATCCGTCTAATGTTTCAGTATAGTTAATATTAATATCTCCTTTTCCAATAATGTTTAACAATGATCCATCTGGTTGGATAACAGTTACTGGATTTTGACTTGCAGAAGAGGTCGAGCAAATTAATGTCTCTCTCTCACAAGTATGTAATTTATCGTCTTCGCAATCTTTGAGTTGCGATTCTATTTCTGTTATAGTTGCATAAACGTCATTATTAGTTTGTCTATATTGAGTAGTAAATACCAAACCAAATGAGATCAGTAATAGCAACAATGAAAATATTTTTGTCATCATAATATTTGAATTCTAAAATTTATGTAATTATTCATTGCAGTAATTTTTATTCTAAAAAATTACTTACTCAATTCATTTACTTTGACACTTAACTCCTCAATCTGCGTTTGTTGTTTTTTCAACAAATCATTCAATTGATAGATATACAAGTAAGCTTCTTCTAATTCTTTTACTGTATTTGCGATACCTTCTCCAATTTCCATACCTTCGGCAACAATTTCCGCTTCAGGTGCAAATGATGGTAAATGTTTATTTGTTTGCGTATAATCTTCCTTTTCTTCTAAAGGCATTAAATCGTAAGTTTCTGTTTCAAAAACATCATCCCAAAAATCACTCATCTGAACTTTTACCTCTTCTGCAATTACCTTTCCGTCAACAGCCAACTTATAACCAGCAGGAATATCTGAAGTGCCAACTCCTAATCCATTCATTGTCGCCTGACCATTTACCTTAAGTTTGTAACCAGACGGAATAACAGTCGTTCCTATACCAACTTGGCCATTAGCATGAGCAGTTAAAACGGCAGTACCTCCCGAGTTATACAATCTCATTAAATACTTAGAAGAAGAGTGAGTAGATTTAACATATAAACCATATCCATTTGTTGTCAAATTACAAGCTGAATTACGAGATTCAAGCTGTCTTACCAATAAAGCGGGAACACCCGTTTGGTTTGCATTTACAATATTCATCTTTGCTCCAGGAGTAGCTGTGCCTACGCCTACTCTACCATTTTCCTGAACAATAAAGTGTGTAATTCCACTGTGATCCACCTGAAATTTTCCACTTGGAAAAGCTTTTCCTATTCCAACACGTCCATCAGCTTTAACAGTAAATATTTCACTCCCATTGTGGTCCATATGCATTAACCACCTGCTATTAGGTGTTGCTGTTGTAGAGCTTAATTTCAATCCATATCCATTTGTTCCAATATGAACAGCAGAGTGGTTTTCTCTCTCCTGCCATACTCTCAATGCATTGTTTGGGCTAACACTTGGATTCTGAACAAAAAGTTTTGCTCCTGCAAAATTATCTAGCGAGGTGCTTTCCGGACCTACAATTCGAACTCGATCAGTGTCTGTAGTAATTTCTCCATTAGCAGTATCTTCCTCCCACTGTGCATTTACATCACTTTGTATAAACATTGCAAAAAAGGCAATAATAATTGATAAAAAAGTTGCTTTTTGAAAATTTAAAAATCTCATTTTTAAAAGTTTTTAGTTAGAAAAATTTGATCACTTGAAAAAATTTACAAAAAGAAATCAACACATAAATGCAATCTCTACTATTAAGGGATGCAACATTAATAACTGTCCGTTTTCATCTTCAATATTTTTCAAAATAATTCGTTAGAAAGCCTCGCCTTAGCTCTTGCTAGGTCTACGTTTTCCGCCTTTTATTTTAAAAAATCTTTTTGCTCAAAATCGGACACTTATTTATGCTACATCCCTAAGCAATTACTGGCTTTCTAAATTTCATCAAGTAAGATCAGCATAAACACAAGAGTTTGTTTAGTAATTCACTCTATATATTTACCTTGGCACAAATATGGGTCAAATGTCATTTTAAGCAAATTACAATTTCTTTCCTATCCGTAACACAAAAAAGTTAATTCCAATACAACTAGTTGACAATCAATATTTTAAAAACAAACAACACATATAGTATTAAATGCAACAATGACAATGTTGTATTTATTCGACAATTATGTATTTACAATTGGGTGTACACATTGAAAGAAAACAGCAATGTGATTTAGAGAGAGGTTGGAATTTAGAAAAAACTGAGGAGAGCTGGAAGGTGAGCATAGACAGCTAAACTTATTAAGCTGTCTTTATCATAGATATTTGATCAGAACAAAACCTGGAATCACTTGCCAAAAAGCATCTATAACTTTCATCTAAATGTATTTCAGTCAAATAAAAACTTTCATTTTCTATTTTAGTGAAATCATCTTCTATTTCGAAAGATTTTAGCGGGATAGACAAACCTTTTCCATGTGCTTTTATCACCGCTTCTTTTTGACACCAGTATTGGTAAAATGCTTTTGTTTTATTAGGAGAGTATTGAATTTTGCTCCATTCACTATTGGTCATTTGGCTATTGAAATCATTTAGGTCAATGTCTTTCATCAGTTCGATATCGATTCCAATTGATCTATTCTTTGCCAATACGCAAATTACTATTTCACCAGAATGTGAAATATTGAAGTTCCAATCACAGTTTTCAAAATAAGGTTTGTTGTAATCGGTATACTTTAGTTCTAATTCTTGATAATTTAATCCTTCTGACTTCAGCAGTTTTCTTAGCAATACCCTACCCAATAATGACAACTGAGCATCTTGCCATCTTCTGTATCTTTTAATTTTATCTTGAAAGGCTAAGGGGAATGCAGCCAAATACTCATTCAAGAGGTTTGAATGATTGGATTCAGAAATGTATGTGTAGAGAATATTTACCAAAAGCTGTTTTTTAAATCAAATTTGTATAACTCAAAAAGCAAAGGTATAAGAATACAGCTACTTGCAAAAAAAAACTATAAAAATGTTGGGAGAATTTGTAAGCAAAGGCAATTGTGAATCCTATTTCAAAGTGATGAAAGAAAATAAAGATTTACAATGAAGAATTTTACAAATAAAAAAGGCGTTGCATAAAGTAGGTAAACATAAATAATCGACACACTTTTGATGGGTTCTTTTTCCAATCTA
>JAHDGP010000330.1 GCA_020627525.1 Bacteroidota bacterium | reverse complement strand
TTAACTGATCAAACAACTGGTACCAATATTGGAGCAGATGCATTTGAAATATTTAGCAATCAAATTCGAAACATTGCAGAAAAAGCTTCTTGGAGATCAGATACAGAATATCGTCCCATAGAACAATTGGACATTATTCTGTTAGGGGATGTTTTTGATTTAATTAGAAGCACGAAATGGTCAGAATCTGACAGTCAAAAAGAAATAGGCAACTATAAAGTTCGTCCGTGGCGAAATTTAAAAACAAAAAAAGGCATTCATCTTCTTGAGCAAATCACCAAAGAAATAATTGATAAAAACCAAGGCGGTTTATCTCATTTAAGAAACCTTACGTCTAAGAGAAAATTTAGTAAAAGAGTTGTTATTCCTGATAGTAAAACTCCAAATCGTAAAGCAAAAAATTTCTATGTCGATGTAGACATTTATTATATGATTGGAAATCACGATTGGTTCTATTGTATTAAAGATAAGAGATTTGACAATTTAAGAAAATTGGTAAAGGAATCAATTGGTCTTTCACATGATCACTCAAAACCATTTCCGCACGAACCATCAGATAACAAAACATTAAATAGAATTTTAAAAAAACACAAGGTTTATGCCGCTCATGGCGATAAATTTGACAAATATAATTTTAGGGAAAAAAGAAACAAAGCATCCTATGGCGATGCATTGGTTATTGAGCTTTTAAATCAATTTCCAATTCAGATGGATAAAAAAAATCTTCCAAAAGAATTTATCCGTGAGTTAAAAGAGATTGATAATGTTAGACCAATAGAATTGATTCCCCTGTGGCTGTATTCATTGATCGAAAATTTAATCCCTAATTTTGAAATACAAAATGATTGTAAAAAATTATGGAGAGATTTGATTAAACGCTTTACCAACCTCACATTTATAAAATCATTGGATGTCGATTTCAAACCTGACTATACGGATTTCATGGAGTTTTCGCTCAAGGCAGCCAGGTTTGAAAAAATTGTAGAAAGTCAAATATTTATCAAACTTGCAAAATTGTTAGTTGAAAAATATGATGGCTTCGAAAACAAAGTAATTGAAGAAAGCAGAAAACATCCTTATGCAAAATATTTTGTGTATGGACATACGCATGAGCACAAGATTTTACCTGTCAATTCGGAACTCAAAAAGAAAAAAATATCTGGTAAGTATTACTTTAATACTGGAACTTGGAAACCCATTCATCAATTACCAAAAATCAATATAAATAACAGATTTGTAAACCATAATGTTATGAGCTATGTTGTATTTTTTAAAGATGATGAACGAAAAGGCAAGTCGTTTGAAACTTGGTCAGGAGCATTAGATGCTTAAGATTGCTTTGGAAGTAAAAAAATATGCTTATTTTTGCTGTTGTTATTTTGAAAGTAATGTAGCAAATTGAAAAAGCAACTTTTCTTCTTTATCGGAATTGTATTAGGTTTCATTAATTGTTTTGCAAATGATGATATTGAAATCAGTTTGCTTACTTGCGCTCCTGGAACGGAAGTTCACTCGCACTTTGGACATACTGCACTTCGGATAAATGACAAAGCAAGGCAAAAAGATGTCGTCTATAACTTCGGCTTATTTGATTATAATACGCCAAATTTTCCTTTGAAATTTCTCCGAGGACGTCTTGAATACAAGCTTGGTATCCAAAAAACTAAAAATTTTATCAGGCAATACGACTATGAGCAAAGAGCTGTATTCGAACAAAAATTAAATCTTAACAATGCAAGTAAACAAAAAGTCTTACAGCGTTTAGATTTTTTATACCAACCGGAAAACAGGTATTATTTGTATTCATTTATAAAGAAAAATTGCTCAACGGAAGTCCGCGATTTAATTTTTCAAAATGATGTAAAATATGAAAATATATTGACGAACAATACTGCCAGATATTTAATTAATTCGTATTTAAATAATGATAAATGGCTGCGATTTGGAATAAATTTGGTACTTGGAAAATTTGTGGATCAGGAATTGGATGTCAATCAAACAATGTTTTTACCAGATTATTTGTATAATGTTACTGCTGTAGCCCAATATGATGGTTTGGATTTGGTAAAAGAAGATTTGCAGTTGAACAATGTTCCAAAGCGAGATAGGACAAACACTATTTTCAGTCCTTTACTGATATTCTCTTTTATTGCACTTGTTTTGTTGTTTAGATTTTTAAATCCATTCAAATATGTACTTTTCTTTTTTGTAGGGGTAGCTGGCATTGCGTTAGTCTGGATGTGGTTGTTTTCTGACCATCCTGAAGTAAAAAATAACTTCAACGTGCTTTGGTGCAACCCACTCTATCTATTTTACCTTCCATTTGCATTTCTCAATAAACAAAACAAAGTATTCACGATTTGTTTGTTGGCTTTTTTGGTGGTTTCATTGGTTGTGTGGATTTTAAAAATTCAGGTTTTTGACATTGCAGCATTGCCAATAATTGGAATACTTATATTCTTGCTTATTAAAGATTTACTTAATCACAAGAGCAATTCAACAGAATCTGTCCCAACAAATACTAAGTTCAAAAAAGGATGACATACGAAACTGACGAACATTTATGCTTACATACTTACAATTCAATTAGGTAGTTCATTTTTCATATTAGTGGATAAAAATCACTTTATTTTCTTTGATTTTCTCTGAAAATTACAATGTAACCAAGAAGTTTTTACTTGTCAATAACCTATAAAATAGGTCTTTTATTTAGTCTTTCTTAAAAATGCCATTATTAAATCATTATTTTTTTAATTATTTATTTAAAAACTATGTTTATGCAAAAGAACAAACCAAACTTCAATCAATTGATAATTGCTTGCGTTTTGATGTTAACAGGATTTTGTTTATCATCAAATGCACAAAACACAGTAGGCGGACACTTTGGAGCAGTTCAACCAATTATCACATTTCAAGATGGTGAAAGCTTTGATGGCTTTGATCCGCATTCGATAGGTTTTCCTATTGGTTTAACAGTCAGAAAAAATGACAAATTTGCATTTGATGCTGAGTTTGTACCTTTCATCAGTACTAGAAAAGATGCTTCTGATGAAAGTGTATCTGGCGTTTCAGAATTTATTGTTCACCCAGGATTATTATGGGGAATTGGAGACAAATTAACATTTGGAAATAGATTGGCCTATGAGCTTTTCAGTGGTCGTTTTGGAATTACCCCACTAATTAATAAAGGGTTCACTATTGGAGATACAAATGTTTTTGCTGAATTCGTTTTACCAATTAGATTTGGTGCGGATCAAAAAATGGCATTAACTGCTGGTATTCACTTAGGGGTTGGGTTCTAAATCATTACTGGAATATATTACACACAAAAGCCCCCTTTCAGCTTCGCTGAAAGGGGGCTTGTTTTTTAAGTATGTCAAAACACGACATTATATATTCACATTCGTATTAATCCTTAATAATTCTTATCGTTTCGCTATTTTCTCCTTGAACAACATTCAAAAAGTAAGCGCCAACAGGAAAATCTTTTATATCTAACTGAAATTCATTCAATCCAATTGCAGTTTCTTTGAGTTCAGTTCTAATCAACTTTCCAGATAAATCATAAATATTTATTGTTAAATATTCATCTAAAGAATTAAACATAAGGTTCAATATATCTGTTGTTGGAATTGGTGAAACCTCCACTATTCCTGCTCCTTCTGAATTTTTCTCCAAAGCAATAACACGAGAGGCTATGATGCGCTCTCCACTTGTAGTTACTTCGACTAAACGGTAATAAGAAACTCCTGACTCAACTTGATTATCAAAGACTTGATAGTTTGTAATTGTGTTTGAATTTCCTTTTGCATTTACTGATCCCAATCCAACAAATCTGTCAGATACTTGATAGGACTTTTCAACAACAAAATAATCAATGTCTCTTTCACTCGCCGTTGACCATTGAATCAAGTTTCCATTATCCAAAACAGATCCTTCAAATGTTATTAACTCAACCGCAACTGAACTACAACTGATTGACAAAATCTGTTGTACATTGAAACATTCTTCATTATCAGTTATTGCTATTGTTACATTTGCACCATCATTAACAAAGCTCAATGGATATGGTCCCAATGAAGTAACATTACTTGAATTATTTACAATCACTTCACCTGTCAAATTGTTTGTAACTGTAAAACTTGGTGCTCCTGTGTGTGAGATTAACAAATCATAGGTTCCATTTGCATTGTTACATTTTACTAACATTGCTGTTTCAAGATCATCACAATTAATTGAAACTCCTTCAATGATAACTGGGATTTGTGTTTCTTCTGAATTTGTACCAAAAGTAACATTCAAATCACTGTCAGAAATTGTAAAGTCATAATTTGCCGAAGTCTCTCCGTTTCCAAATATATAGCCCGCAGGCGTATAAACAGTAACAGTATAATCTCCAAAAGGTAAGTCTCCTAAGTATATTTCTCCATCTGCATTTGAAGTAACAACCAACGAACTTCCATCTGGAAAGTTAATCAAAACTGGCACGTTCGAAAGCAATTCATCATCGCCATCAAAAACACCATTGTTGTTTTCGTCATAATAAATAAGAGTAGTTACAGAACCATAGACCTCCTCATACTGACAATTGCCATCGTCACAGTTCGCTGTATCATCATAGTTCAATGCAGCAGGATCAAGACAGCCGAAAACAGCATTACAAGGCTCTGGACAATCAGAAACTCCGTAATCACAAGTGCCATCATCAACAGTTGCATTTCCATCAAAGTTACAAGCATTGGCATCCATACAACCTAGCACATCTTCATATTCACAATTGCCAATATCGCAATTTACGGTTGGATCATAGTTTAGAGCAGTTGGATCAATACAACCCAATACGGCATTGCATGGGTCTGGACAATCTGTTTCTCCATAATCGCAGGTGCCATTATTGGTATTAGCATTTTCATCAAAGTTGCAGGCATTTACATCAGTACAGCCTTCAATGATGTCAATTGCAACACAATCTTTTTTAGGTTGATTAAATCCTTGTGTAAGTGTTAAGCCACCATTGGACAAAGTCTTTGTCACAGGCTCTCCCACTGTCCAAGTTATGCTTAATCCAGCAGTATCTACGTGGTTTCCACCTTCAGATATTACATATGGTGAAGCTACCAATCCTTGTGCATTTGCATTTAATGATAAACATAAAATAGCACAGAATAAAAATAATATTTTTTTCATATAATTAATGTTTTAAAAATTTGAAAATAATTTCTGAGCCTGACTTC
>JAHDGP010000329.1:2726-5254 GCA_020627525.1 Bacteroidota bacterium | reverse complement strand
CTTTTTGCCTTAACTTAACAACATTGATGATTGAATGCGAGAATAGGAGGGGATAATGTGCAATGATATAATGTTTTTTAATGGGAGGATCAATGTCGTTAAGTTAAAAAATAGAAAAGCTAGAAGGGCTGACAATATTATGGCACTGATGTTTTGATCTTTTTAAAACTTCGAAGGAATGGTATTATTATTGGTGGTTTAAAATAAGTATAATGAATTATAAAAAAATAGCAACAGTCTTACTAATATTCGCCCTAATCTTCATTGGATTAGAAGTTGTTGCACAGTGTCCAATGTGCAAGGCTGCCGCAGAATCGAATATGAAAGAAGGCGGAACATCAGGTAATGGATTGAACAGAGGGATTCTATATCTATTTTTCACTCCATTCACACTAGCGGGTGTAATAGGTTCCGTTTGGTGGTGGAAAAATAGAGGAATTAGTAATACCATTCAAGGAGAATAAAAGAATCGCTATGAATAATAAAAAGTCAATTCTTATAGTATGCTTTGCTATGCTTGTATCTTTTGTTTTGCAAGATGTAAATGCACAATCAGAAAAAAAAGAAAAAGTTCGCAAGAAAATTGCTGAGCAAGTAGAAAATGCCAACAAGCAAGCAGAAAGAGACGTTAAAATATATGCGACCATCAGTATGTTGTTTGATGGAATGCGAACAGGCGATAGCACGAAAGTACATCAAGCATTTGCACCAGATCCGATATTACAAACAGTTTTGGTAAATAAAGACAAAGAAACAAAATTGCATTCTGAGAAACTACAAGGGTTTCTTGATGCTGTTGGAACGCCACACGACGAAGTTTGGAATGAAAAAATCATCACTCAAAATATTCAAGTAGACGGCAACCTTGCTCATGTTTGGACAGATTATGAATTTTATGTTGGAGAACAATACAGCCACTGCGGAGTGAATTCTTTTCAACTGGTAAAACTAAATGACGAATGGAAAATTGTGCATTTAATTGATACCAGAAGAAAAGAATGTGAAACAGCAGAAAAATGATTTCATTATCCCAAATGTATACTGTTGTTTTGTTTGGTTATTTTATGATCACAGACTTCTAGCCATAAAAGAAAAAAGACGGTTAATCCACAAATCCAGTGAATGAAAAAGGAGCTGCAAAAAGAGCATAAGATAAAACACAGTATTAATAAACGTGCCCTCTCAAGACCAAAGGTCCACTTTTTGGCTTCTAGCAAAAAACAAAACGAAAAAGAGGAAAGTACAACTACTAATGCGATGCTTATAAAAAACCAAGTAGGCATCATTTCTTTGTAAACCAACAAAACGATCATTCCAGTTACAGTAATTAATAGCTGACTGATTAGATAATAGATTACTCTTCTTGGTAAAATAAAATGACTTTCGCGTTCAGCAGAAACAGGATTGTTTTGTACAAACTGTTCATATACATTGCCTGGCTTGTCCAACCAAACTTGTAGGGCTTGTTTTATCGAATTGGTACTTATGGAGGCTTTGAATAAATCTTCCCAAACATGCGTGTATGCCTTCCACAAATTAAATGTGTTTACAGGCTTGACGATACCAAACTTTACAGTTTCTTCCTCCTTGCAATAAGTCCCAAGCATTCTATCCCAAATAATGAACATTCCTCCAAAATTTTTATCCAAATATTTTTCATTTGAAGCGTGATGCACACGATGCAATGAAGGCGTCATCATAAACTCTTCTAGTATTCCCAGTTTTTTAATGGTAGTGGTATGAATGAAGAATTGCCATATCCCAGAAATTGCCAGGGAAATTAAAATCATCTCGGCAGGAAAGCCAATTAATGGCAGAGAAACCATAAAAATAGAACGGAAAATATGTGGGAAAATTCCATTCCTAAATGCAACGGTTAAATTAAACTCTTCACATTGATGATGTACGACATGTGCTGCCCATAAAAAGCTTACGGTATGCCCTAAACGATGATACCAATAAATAACAAAATCAAGGGCAAATAAACAAATTATCCACGATAAAACGGATGAGGTGGAAATATCAATTAATGAAAAATTGTTATTAATAAATTTATAGGCAAAAAATACATTGAGGAAAAAATATACTTCGAATATTCGTTCAATAAGACCGAAAGAAATATTTAAAACAGTGCTTTCAAACCGGAAAGACTCTTTGTTTTTTTTCTTTGTTTTTCTCCATTCAAAGAAAATAAACAAAAATAAAACAGGAATAAATAATGGCAATAAGTCTATTTGCCAAGACATTATTTCTTTGATGAAATCAAATTTCAATAGATTATACATAGGATGTTTTTAATTTAAGTACGTGGACATAAGTACTCAAGTATTCAAAAATCATACAATCTGATTGTCAGCGGTTTGTGATTGGTTTAATAACATTAACCTTGAAAATATAAGATTGTACTCCTAGTATAGATTTACAGTAGCTAGAATTAATAACTGTGGAGTTAGGGGTTTTATTGTGTGAGTTGGCTTCGAGTGCCTCAGCCTACGTTTTTGCTTCGAGTGCCTCAGCCTACGTTTTTG
>JAHDGP010000329.1:0-2626 GCA_020627525.1 Bacteroidota bacterium | reverse complement strand
TCGAGTGCCTCAGCCTACGTTTTTGCTTCGAGTGCCTCAGCCTACGTTTTTGCTTCGAGTGCCTCAGCCTAGGTTTTTGCTTCGAGGGTCTCAGCCTTCGGTTTTGCTTTGTGTGCCTTAGCCTTCTGTGCCTCAGGTTTTGAATTTGTTTTTATGTTAGCGTGAATATTTAAATGATTTTTTAAGACTTTAGTGATGGATAATACCTAGTACACCAACCCTTAATTTACGCAATATCCAAGACTTGTTATTATTAGCACATGTTTCGTTAGAAAAGAACTTATGCTAAGGCATAATATCGCTTTTTCTGTCTTGTCTGAACTAATAATATCGTCTTAATATAGCGAAATTAGAGGGTTAGTGTACTAGTAACTTGATTTGTTAATATTGTGAATAATATTAGGTGAATTTGTATGTGAGGTGTTTTTTTTAATGTAATTGGATTTGTTTTACTTAAATTGCATTTATTGTAATGAATAGTGAAAAATTAGAAAATTATTTTTTAAATTAACAGAATAATAATGTTATGCGGTTTAAAATACAGTTAAATAGGGTGGGGCGAAATAATTTATTGCCATTAAATTATCAATACGAACTCTCCTCATGGATATATAAAACTTTACATTTTGGAAATTCTGAGTTTTCTACATGGTTGCATGAGAACGGCTACTCTATTGGTACAAAGAAATTTAAATTGTTTACTTTTTCTCATTTACAATTTCCACAAAGAGGTTATTCTATTATAAAAGAACAGGGACGGTTGCGAGTAAATAGCCAAAATTGTCATTTTTATATTTCAATGATGATGAGTGATGCAGCCCAACACTTTATTTTAGGCTTGTTCAAAAATCAGCGATTTGGGCTGGGTGATAAAATTTCAGTAGTAGACTTTGAGGTTGGTACGATTGAACGAATGGCTGATCCAGTATTTGATACAAACGCTGAATTTAGAGCCATCTCCCCAATATTTGTTGTCAAAGGAGAAGAAAAAGCAGATGGTAAATTGCGACAAATCCATCTCGGACCAAGTGAGGAAGGATATAATAATTTATTATTGGAAAATTTAACAAATAAATGGTTGGCAATTCAGAAGATTAAAGGATTTGGAACTGAGAAAATAGATTTTACCCAGTTTGACTTTAAAGTACTGTCAAAGCCACGAACCAAGCTGATAACAATAAAGGCAGATACGCCTGCTCAGACGAAGCTCAAAGGCTATCTGTACGATTTTGAGTTGAATGCGCCAAAGTCGTTGATAGAAATAGCATATAATACTGGACTGGGCGGATTGGGGAGTCAGGGATTTGGGTGTTTGGGGATAATAAAATAATGTTGAAATGCAAAAAGAAGTTGGAAGAATAAGATTGTTAAAAGTGATGCTTGCTATTTTGGAGCAACCTGGAAGGTATACCAAAAAAGAGCTGGCTGAAAAGATGGGGTCTACGGATAATAATATTAGAAATGACCTTGATGCTCTTAGTGATGTTGGACTTTCATTAGAATATGATCGAAATTATAGATATAAATTTAAGGAGCAAAAACCAATTGAAAAGCTAAATGATCTGCTGTATTTCACTGAAGACGACCAAGAGTTATTAAGAGATACGATTGATCATTTATTTAAACATAACAAAAAAGCAACCCAATTAAAAAGAAAACTCGAATCTTTATATGATTATCATCAGTTGGGTTTGGAGGCATTAAGAAAACCAAATTTAAAGAGGATTGATTTACTTAAAGAAGCACAGTTAAACAAGAAAGTCGTTGTTATAAAGGATTATCACTCTTCAAATAGTAACACAGTAAGTAATAGAACAGTAGAGCCATTTCATATTGCTACAGATATAGATTTGTTACACACATTTGATTTGGATAAGATGGAATTGCGACATTTTAGAATTAGCAGAATGGGGCGAATCAAAATTTTAGACACTGATTGGAAACATACCAAGCAACATCATATTAAATTGACCGACCCATTTGGTATTTTAGATGATGAGCAATTAATGGTTCATTTGCGACTAAAAGTTGGTGCTTATAATGAATTGATTGAGCGTTTTCCGCCGACTAAACGCTATATACAAGAATCTGCAGAAGAGGAGGATGTTTATGACTTTCAATGCAAGGTCAATCATAAATTTATTGGATTGACCAATTTTATTTTGGGATATTTTCATCAGTTGGTGGAAGTCGTTGGACCAATTGAATTGATAGAGCATTTAAAGTGCGAATTAGGAGGAATTCAGGAAAAATTGAAGATGATTTAACTTATCGTTGTAGTATAATTGATGCAAAAAATAGTCCTGAAAATAGTGTAGTCGATTATTTATTATGGGCAGTTCAAAGATATATTCTAAAGGGAGAAGAACGTTTTTTTATTGCTTTAGAAAACAAGTATAATTTTATAATTGACTTATATGATGATAAAGCAAGTGATAATATATATAATTCTGAGAATCAATTTAGAATTGAAAAGATAGAAAAAATAAAATGAGTATAAATTCTCCCAACACCGTGCCAATACTGGCAACCCCCGCAGGAGGCGAGTTTATGAAATTTGAGCCAATTTATACTCTGTATCAAATATAACCAATTTTTTGCTACTTGTGTTTCAGTGGATAGTATA
>JAHDGP010000010.1:26250-30500 GCA_020627525.1 Bacteroidota bacterium | reverse complement strand
GCAAATTTTCTGATGCTTTTGTAGCTTGATCAATACGTTTGATACACGACCAAAATACTCACCATAGCTAGGCTATGCTTGCGTTTTTTGTCCCAGCGGGGAACCGCTTGATCTTGAACCTTTATCCCAAATTTTATACGACATTATATATTCAAATTCGTATTATCTTTGCCCTCTTGATAAAACAGAGCAATTTGAAAAAGCAATCACAGAAAATCACAGATTTAGATCCTAGAAAATTCATCATAATTAAAGGGGCTAAAACACATAATTTAAAAGACGTGGATGTTGCCATTCCTAGAAACAAGCTTGTTGTAGTTACAGGCGTTTCAGGTTCTGGAAAATCTTCACTAACCATTGACACGCTTTATGCGGAGGGACAAAGAAGGTATGTGGAGAGCTTATCTTCCTATGCAAGGCAGTTTCTAAATAGAATGCAAAAACCCGATGTTGAATATATCAAAGGAATTTGTCCAGCTATTGCTATTGAACAAAAGGTAGCAACCCGTTCTAGCAGATCTACTGTTGGAACTTTAACGGAAGTATTTGATTATCTCAGATTGTTGTTTGCCAGAGTAGGAAAAACCATTTCTCCAATTAGTGGAAATCCAGTAAAAAAAGAATCTGTTTCTGATGTTGTTGATTATATCTTTGATCAAAAAGAAGGGTCAAAAATTCAAATCCTCATTCCCTTAAATGTCAACGAAGAACGAAGTGTTCAAGAAGAATTGCTCATTTTGTTACAAAAAGGATATACAAGAATATTTCGCAAAAAGGAAGTTCATTATATTGAAGACTTTGATGCAAGTAAAATCAAAAAAGCTAAAGACCTGTTTGTATTAATTGACAGAGTTGTTGTAAAATCTAAAGTTACAGAGGATCTGAGAAACAGGGTTGCAGATTCTGTTCTTACGGCATTTAATGAAAGCAACGGAGATTGCATAATTGACATAGTTGACGGTAAGCGAAAATCATTTTCAAATAGATTTGAGTTGGACGGAATGCGCTTTGAGATTCCGAGTCCTCAATTTTTTAATTTTAACAATCCTTATGGTGCTTGCAAACGCTGCGAAGGTTTTGGCTCTGTTGTTGATATAGATGAAAAGCTTGTCATTCCTGACTGGAACAAATCTGTTTTTGATGGAGCCATTGTTCCGTGGCGTGGTGAAAAAATGAGTCGCTGGCTTAATGCATTTACATCTGTTGCTTCAAAGTTCGACTTCCCTATTCATCGCCCTATAAAAGAATTAACTGAAGTGCAAAGAAATCTTTTGTGGACAGGAAACGACCTATTCAATGGTCTAAATGCGTTTTTCAAACATTTGGGAGAACAGAAATACAAGATACATTATAGAATAATGTTATCGAGGTATAGAGGAAAAACTGTCTGTCCTGATTGCAATGGAACACGCTTGAGAAAAGATACGCAGTATGTAACAATCAATGGCAAATCTATTAAAGACATTGTACTCAATCCTATTTCTGATATTATAGACTTTTTTGAAAAACCAAAACTTAACAAGCAAGAAAAAGTTATTGCAAAAAGAATTTTGATTGAAGTTCAAAGCAGGTTAAAATTTATGATGGATGTTGGGCTTGGATATTTAACCCTAAACCGTTTGTCGAGTACTTTGTCAGGTGGGGAAACCCAAAGAATAAATCTAACCCGGTCGCTAGGTAGTAACTTGACTAGTTCCATGTATATTTTGGATGAGCCAAGCATTGGTTTACACCCAAGAGATACTCAGCGATTGATTAGCGTATTACAGTCATTGAGAAATTTGGGAAACACCGTTATTGTTGTGGAACATGAAGAAGAAATCATTAAAGCTGCTGATCATATTATAGACATTGGTCCTTTTGCTGGAAGACTTGGTGGCGAACTTATTTTTAATGGTGATGCAAAAACCATTCTCAAAGATAAAAATAGCCTTACAGGTAGGTATTTAACTGGCAAAGAAAAAATTCCAGTTCCAAAGCATCGAAGAAAAATTATTAACACCATTGAGATCATTGGTGCGTTCCAGCACAACTTAAAAAACATTAGTACGACCATACCTTTAAATGCAATAACGGCAGTTACAGGTGTTAGTGGTTCTGGTAAGTCCACGCTTATCAGAAATATTTTGTATCCTGCTTTAAAAAGACAGGTTGAGGACAAACCTTTACCACTTGGTAATTTTGAAAAGCTAAATGGAGATTTAAAAACACTTGCTCAAGTTGAATTTGTCGACCAAAACCCTTTGGGCAGATCGTCGAGATCAAATCCAGTTACTTATGTAAAAGCTTATGATGGTATCAGAAAATTGTTTGCTGACCATAAGCTTTCAAAAGCTCGTAAATATACTCCTGGATATTTTTCTTTCAACATTGAAGGGGGGCGTTGTGAAAAATGCAAAGGTGACGGACAAATAGTTGTGGAAATGCAATTCTTGGCAGATGTTCGACTCATATGTGATGAATGCAATGGTAAAAGATTTAAGTCTGAGATAATGGATATTAAAATCCAAAACAAAACCATAGCCGACATTTTAGATTTGACAGTTGATGAATCTTTGGAATTTTTCGCAAAAAACAAAAGCATCTTAAAACCACTTCAAGCGTTGGCGGATGTTGGTCTGGGCTACATAAAACTTGGTCAGTCTTCCAGCACTTTGAGTGGCGGAGAAGCGCAGCGTGTGAAGCTTGCTTTTTTCCTTAGCAAAGGATCGAATTCTGGCAATATATTTTTCATTTTCGATGAGCCAACAACAGGTCTGCATTTCAACGATATTAACAAATTAATGAAAGCAATGAATGCATTGGTTGACAATGGACATACGGTGCTGATCATTGAACACAATATTGATGTGATTAAATGTACCGATTGGGTTATTGACTTGGGACCTGAAGGCGGTATTGACGGGGGACAGCTTCTTTTTCAGGGAACACCTGAAGAGTTGGTAAAAACCAAAGGATCTTATACGGCAAAATATTTAAAAGAAAAGTTGAAAAACTAGTTAGTAGTTTTTCAACTACTAACTAGCACCTTCATTATATATCATCCTTTATTTCTAACTATTTAGAGGCAATTGATGCTCTCTTTCTAGTCTTTTTCTTAATCGTTGGTTTCTTGATTGCAACATAGTCTTCACGCTCAAAGTCATTTTTATCGAATCTATCGCTTTTACTATCTACCACCAAGCTGCCATCTTCTGGAAGTTTGACATGTGCCCAACATTCACCAGAATTGATTCGGGAAATTTGCATTTCGCTAACTCCAAATTCTTTCACAAGACGTTTTCTTTTAACACCTCTTTTCAGCTTCTGCTTAATCATCAAAACCTGACTGGCGTTTAGCTTAGAGTAAGTAATCTTCCCTTTTTGTTTAGGACGGTCTGGATTCGCTTGTGCGTGTCTTTCCTTTTGATATTTATCTACCCATCTTAAATTTTCAGGACGATTATTCCATCTATTGTAATTTAAATGAATAACCAGATTTTGATCTGATTTTTCAGGTGGTGGCAAAAATGTAGCCGCAACTATACGATGAACAAAAAATGTTTTCGACTTTTTAGTAGGCTTAATATAATGATTAAAAGTGTAATATCTAGTCGCCTTACTTAGCTTTACAACTTCCTTATCCTTATGCTCGTATTTGCGTTTCACATTTCCAAAATTTGAAATAAAATACACCAATCCTATTGAATCAAAAAAGTCTTGGAATTCTTTTTCAAATTTAGCAACTTTCCAAATTTCTACGTTTTTCATTTTTCAGTTTTTATTAAACAATTCAGCATTAACATCTCTCAATTAAATTGAAAGCAATCTACAACATATATTTAATTATTATATAATATTAAATTTCCTTCAAATAACTGAATGTATTCTTCCCATCTCTGTTTCCTGTGTTTTTGAAAACAGTTATCCTTATTAGCTTTTTAGTTCTAACAATAGTCCTGTATAGAATACATACAGATCGACCATATCACTTTGTGCTTAACAAAAGTGTGGATAGTCTAAATAAAATTCGATGTTGTAAAAAATTCTGAGGATAAATTTCTGTTTGAAACTAATTTTCCTACTTGGCTTCTTGTTTGATAAATGCAAATAATAAAATAAAAACAAGATTTACAAATTTTAGTTATTTTTTTTTTGAAATCATTCTAAATTAAGTCTCGTATAAAAATCATTATTTTAAGATAAATAGCTAAATATCAGCAACTTAAATAGAGTTGGTTATCAAATATTATTTTTTATTAAAAATGAAT
>JAHDGP010000010.1:13998-26240 GCA_020627525.1 Bacteroidota bacterium | reverse complement strand
TTTTTTTTAAATGGTAAAACTATGTATACAACGTTATTAAAAATGAATATCAATCCGATTTGTGTTAAATTGTTTACTCAAAAATGTTTTTTTTAACTAAAAAACTTACGCACCAAAGATGAACATTTACTAATTTATTAATAGCAGTTAGAAATTATTTCAACAAACAATATTTAGTATTAAAGTTTGTAATTAGCATTTTAAAATTTAAAGATTATATTTTCTAAGCTTTGTACAAATTGAATTAGCTCATTAAAAGATTACGCTCTGTGGGTATACTATCCATCCTTCATTATCTGGAAATAAGCCCAAAGTCAGGTATCAATAATTTTACGCGACTCTTTAATGAAAATCTTAATTATCCATCTAATTCTCTATTGGCAGGGAATATTATCATTCGTGAATAATTTATTAGTAAATTGTGATGTTATTCAAATATTAATCGAAAAACTAAAACTTCGTTCGTTAGAATTGAGTTTTAATGTTAGTATACTTTAGTTAGAAAATTAGTCAATAGAAAGGGCTACTTTATGTTCGACTAGTGTTAAATTCATCTGATAATGTATATTCGAACAATTTTTAGTAAAACTGATTTATACTAAAAATAAATATTTGAACTTTTTTACTGGTAATACAGGTATATTTTAATAGAGATAATGGCAAAAATTGAAAGTTACTTTACTGTTGAGCAAGAAGCCAAGATAGTTGAAGCTATTAGAAAGGCTGAGAAACGAACTTCAGGTGAAATAAAGGTTCACATAGAGGAGCATTGTTTCATTGACCTCCTAGATAGATCTGCTGAGGTATTTGGTAAGCTGAAGATGCACGAAACCAAACAGAGGAACGGCACACTTATTTATTTGGCGATGGAGGATCATCTATTTGCAATTATTGGTGATATTGGTATTAATGCAGTTATTCCAGGTGATTTTTGGGATAGTGCAAAAGACGTAATGGAACAAAATTTCAAGGTTGGAGATATAATTAAAGGATTAGAGCTTGGAATTGAACAAGTGGGTGAAAAATTGAAAGAATTTTTTCCTTATGATGACAATGATGAAAATGAACTCCCTGATGAAATTTCTTATGGCTAATTTTTAAAGCAATTTGCATTTATTCTTATGATGAAAATTCTATATACTTTTTTATTGGCATTGATTACTTTAACTGCTTTTGCTGATATTCCTGACCGACCTAAACCTCAGAAGTTGGTCAATGATCTTGCTGATTTTTTTAGTTCGCAAGAAGAAGCGCAGCTTGAGCGCAAACTTGTTGACTACAACAATACTACTTCGACACAAATAACGGTTGTTACGGTTGATGATTTAGGTGGGCAAGCTCCTAATAATTATGCGAATGAGATTGGCGAAAGTTGGGGCGTTGGTCAAAAAGGTTTCGACAATGGTATTGTCATTTTGATTGCCAAAGAAGAAAGAAAAGTTAGCATTGCAACTGGTTATGGTGTTGAGGAGTTTTTGCCTGATGTTGTAATAAAAAATATAATAGATAGAGACATCACTCCAAAATTTAAGCAGCGTAGATTTTTCGATGGAATCAATAGTGCAACGGATAAAATATATGGTTATTTGACTGGACAATTTCAAGCTACGGATAAGCCAGATTCGGAATTTGCTATTCCACCTGCTGTTATGTTTATGCTTTTCATTTTCTTTATGTTGATATTGCTTTCTCTGTTCAACAAATCCGATAGACATCCACCAACGACTTACGATGGAAATGGTAAGAAGCATAGAATTCCTCCAAGAAGAAAACGCAGTAGAACCATCATTATTCCAAGTGGCGGTGGCTACTCTTGGAGAGGGTTTTCCCGTGGTGGCGGTGGCTTTAGCGGCGGCGGCGGCTTTGGTGGTGGAAGCAGCGGCGGCGGCGGTTTTGGTGGCTTCGGTGGCGGTAGTTTCGGTGGTGGTGGTGCCACTGGTGGATGGTAAAAGTAGTTTACAGTTGATCTACTATTTGCCTAAAAATCTTAGTCCAACCGATTCTTTCTTCGTGTAAAAACTTTTCACGTTCACCGAATCGTACAATTACAATATTTTTTTTGGGACATACATAAACAAATTGTTTGTACAGTCCGATTGCCATAAAATCGTTGTACTCTTTTAATCCCAGGTACCAACTCTTATTGTATGACCAACCGCTCCCATTGGTTGTATCGCGTGCCAATGATTGATCAATCCACTTTTCACTGACAAGTTGCTCACCGTCCCAGTTACCACGATTTAGCATCAATCTTCCAAATTTTGCGTAATCTATTGCAGCTGCATTTATGCAACAAAAGGCTTTTTCTATTTCGTTCTTATCAGTACTCCAGTTGGCGGGATATTCTGCCCCTACTTTGGACCAAATTTTTTCATTTAAATATTCAGATACACATCTACCTGTCGCCCGTTCAATTACAATTCCTAATAGTTGAGTATTCATATTGTGGTACTGTTGGCGTTTTCCTGGAACCTGATCAAGCGTGAGTTTATTGATGACTTTCCAAACATCCTTGCCATAGTATAGTAATCCATCAAGTGCATAAGAATGCTTTAAGCCTGATGTGTGATTTAGCAGATGACTGAGTTTGATTTTGTCAAAGCCCTTTTTTTCTTTCAACTCTGGTAAAAATTCTGTAATGCTTTGATCAATGCTTTCAATGAAACCTTCATCTATAGCAATTCCCAAAAGAGTTGAAACATAAGACTTGGCGACGGAGAAGGAAGTTAGTTTGCTGCTTTCGTTAAAATCTTTAAAATATTCCTCATACAAAATTGTGTCATTTTTTATCAGGACAAATGCTGCTGTCTTATGGCTTTTAACAATATCCCTTAAAGTTGAAAACTTTGCATCCATCATTGTCCAATCTTCAAACTTTAAGACACTTCCATAATCAATGTCAGATTTTTCAAATTTGAAAATGTTTTTGGTTTCTTCAATTCCAATTTGATGAAATCTATCTGAGTCTTTATAATCAGGATAGTTCAATAGCACGGCTTTTCCATATGAACAGCCGGTTAACAATACTATCAATAAAACAATGCCACTCGAAACCAAAACTCCTGAACTCTTTAACATATCGCAATTTCTAAAATTAGTTTTTATTATTATTTACCTTAACATTCTTCAATTATAAGAGCAAACTAGAATTTAACAAATTACATCCCAAACTAGTTTTTTATCCTTTTGGAAAGCAATGCTCAAATCCTCTGTGTTCTTAGTGAAAGTGTAGCGGAATTTAGATCGAAAATCTATCATTTGGTTACACACTTTTCGCAATTCACATTTCATATTTAAATATTAATTTACTGCTAATACGATAATTGAGTTTCACTAAACAAATTATATTTTTATTCAATATAAAATTAATTTTTTTCCAAAAAAGCCCTTACGATCACAAATTGTACAATTTCAATGGTTTGAAATGTATAAATCTTCGATTTAATTGCAAAATCGTAATTAAATCATAATCAATAACTTAGGTTGATAAAACCCAATATATTTACCCGACATTTATTTTTGGCACGCCTCTTGTTGTTTCATAATTAGCCAAGAAACAATTTAGTTTACCTTAACTATGGAGTTATGAAAAATTCAATTATTACGTTTATAATAACAATCTTTATTTGTACAAATATTTTTGCAAATTCAACAAGTTCTGCTGGCATTGAGTATCAATATTCTTCTTGGGATGAAGTATTGAATCAAGCAAAAGAAAGTCATCAACCAATATTTGTAAAGACTTATGCAAGCTATTGTATACCTTGTAAAATGATGGATAAAGACATTTATCCAGACCCTGATGTTGCTACAGTATTCAACAACAACTTTATCAATTTCAAGGTGGACATGCAGACCAAACTTGGAAGTGTATTTAATCTTGCATATCAAGTTTCAGCGGTTCCTGATTTGTTATTCTTTAATCCTGAAGGCGATGTTATACTACGCGCTTCTGGTGGAAAAAGTAAGACTGAAATTTTAGGTCTTGCCAATGAAGCAATGGACATTTTAAATGGCAAATCCAGTCCAAAAAGTTATGAAAACAACTATATAGATGCTTCTTACAATCAATATACAGTTGCTACAAATAATACAAGAAAAATCATTGATTCAACGATTGAACCTAAAGTCAACTTAGAAATAAGTAATGTAACTGTCGAACAAAAGCTAACTGAAAACAAAATTGCCCATAGTGATTTTAGTGCTGCTCAACTCTCAACTTATACTTATGTAAGTGCTGAAACACAAAGATTGCTTTCAACTTCTTCTGACCCTTTTTCTGATGAAATTTATAACGTTCTTCGCAAAAAGAAAAATTTATACAAGGAAGTAGGTAAAGATGAAGTTGAAAAGCATCTTATTGAAGTTGTAAATTCAATAGTCGATCAAGCTATTTTAGACAAAAACATTACACTGTTAGAAAAGGCAATCAATGTTTTAAACAAATCAGACCTTGAAAACAAAGAAAGCATTGAGTTAAATTTAAGCTTGAACTACTACAGCGAAACTGGCAATTGGTTGGCTTTCTGTAAAACAGTTAAAAGTAAAATGATTAGGGCAAAGCAGACAGATACTGAGCATATCATTTCTGCAACTAAAAAAATAATAAGTTCTTCAAATGATTTGAAAGCGATTAAGATGGCTTCTAAATGGATGAAAAAACTTGTAAAAAGCCATCCTAGTTATGATGCGAATATTACCTACAGTAAGGTTTTGATTCAGCAAAAAAAATATGATAAGGCTTTAGCTGTAGCAAAAATTGCCAATGACATTGCTAAAACTGAAGAGAAAACTTTAGATGAAAGTCAAATGTTGATGAGGGAAATAGAATATATTCGATAAAATTTCCTGATCAAAATTCTACATTATACCAAAATATGTATTAATTTTAAAGTGAAAAAACCGAGCGAGTAGTGTTTTTTCCACAGTGTCTCCAACTGCGAAGCAGTTGGAGACCTTTTTATTTATAATAGTTGTTGCGCTCAATTTCCTCTTTCACAATATCAGCTGTTATATATCTTATCGATTCTCCAGATTTTATTGCTTTCCGAATGGCTGTAGAAGACAACTCTATTATCGGTGCATCTATTTTGATTATGTTCTTTTCTGATTCAAATTTATCAGTAAAATGATTTAACCTTGGATATACATAAATCACAAATCTATCTATCAATTCCTGGCTTTTTTTCCATTTATCGAGATGTTCTAAGTTATCTTCACCCATTATCAAAGAGAACCTTGTTTTAGGGTTTTTAGCTGTTAAAACATCGAGTGTATCAATTGTATATGAAGGAATGGGCAAGTCAAATTCTACATCACTTCCCCTAACAAATTCATTGCCTTTTGTAGCCTTTTCTATCAACGTTAACCTGATATTGTGATCTAGCAAGCCATCCTTCTTTTTAAAGGGATTTAAAGGAGATACGACCATCCAAATCTGATCTATAACATTTAGTCGCTTCATACTCTCAGCAATGATTAAATGCCCTGTATGAACCGGATTAAAAGATCCAAAATACAACCCTACTCTAGTCATTTTCATTTTTTAAAACAAAGATATTAATACTATCATTTTTCTGCCTAAATTTCTTTTTTCTGATGAATTTAATTTGCCAAGAAAAAAGTTTTTGAAAAGTTTTTTTTTGGAAAAACCCGCCTTTTTTCAAGAAATTCCAACTGGCATTCATTAACTCTTCAAGCAAACAATAAACAATTGTTTCACGTGAAACATTAGTTTAGTTCAAAACATCTCACCTAGTAAAAAAACACAAAACAAAGAAAACCATTATGCATTTTTCAAGACTGAAATCAAATATTCCAATATCACTTTCTAAAATATTCATCCAAAGAAAAGCCCCTTTGCGCTCCTATCTATTAAAAGCATGAAGACTCTCTCGTTAACTTAAAAGACAAAGTCAATAATTTCAATTAAATTAATCAAAACACAACCTAATGTTTCACGTGGAACATTAACATAGGTTAAAACTTCTCACCTAGTAAAAAAGGCACACAAACAAACCAAAAAAAACACATTAACAAACTGGTACAAAAGAAGAACCCCAAGAAAAAGCAACCAAGTTACAGAAACCACCTTTCCTTGATCTAAAGCGGCAATAAAACATTAAACAAACGCACTTAATACACCTTAGCACCTAGACAGAATCTTCAGAGCTCTTCTAAAATCAGTTACCCAAAACCAACCAGAAAACACAGACCATTATTGGACGCCACCTAGAACCATTAGATTAAAACTAGCTATACAAATTCACTTTCAAAACCATACACTACTTAGGAACCAATCAAAAAGACTTTCATGTTTCACGTGGAACAACAAAAATACTTATTAGCTAAAAACGAGAATTGTAATTACATATTTAACTCACCTAAAATAATACTAAAGCCTATGGAAACAACTTATTCAGTAAATAATTAAAACATAAGAAGGTTTCACGTGAAACCAAAGCACACAGAAACCAACAATACATTCAATCTCATTCAAAACCAACATTTACAAAACCATCTTAAGAACAGTCATTTAAAGCTATCACAAAAACCCAATCATACTACTAAACAAAATCTAAGCTTCAAAATAAACAAAATCTAAGCTTCAAAAATGAAAAGAACTATGTTTCACGTGAAACACATTGATTACAAAACCACCTATAAATAGCAAACAACTATTCGATTGTTTCACGTGAAACATTATGAATCTAAGAAAAATAAACATTATATATTAAAGTAAAATAGTCGTATTTTTGCACACTAAAATCAATACTAATGTTCAAAGAATATGATGTAATTGTTGTGGGTGGTGGACATGCAGGGTGCGAAGCGGCTGCGGCTGCAGCTAATCTTGGCTCTTCAGTTCTATTAATAACAATGAATATGCAAACCATTGGTCAAATGTCTTGCAATCCAGCAATGGGTGGTGTAGCCAAAGGTCAAATAGTAAAAGAAGTTGATGCCATTGGTGGATACTCAGGACTGATCTCTGATTCTTCAATGATACAGTTCAGAATGCTCAATAGATCGAAAGGACCAGCAATGTGGAGCCCAAGAACTCAAAACGATAGAATGTTATTCGCTACACATTGGAGAGATGCCCTAGAACAAACTAAAAACCTTGATTTTTGGCAAGAAATGGTCTCAAGCCTACTCGTTAAAGACAATGTTGTTTATGGCGTAAAAACACAACTAGGATTAGAAATAAAAGCTAAAACAGTTGTTCTGACCAATGGAACCTTTTTAAATGGTCTCATTCATATTGGAATGAAAAACTTTGGTGGTGGTCGAGTTGGAGAAAAAGCTTCTGTAGGCATTACCGCTCAACTTGTAGAACTTGGATTTGAATCTGGCAGAATGAAAACTGGCACACCACCAAGAATTGATGGAAGGAGTCTTGACTATTCAAAAATGGAGGAACAACCAGGAGATGATCAAATAGTACCATTTTCCTACCTAAACACAAGCGACAACCCAAAACAGCAAAGAAGTTGCCACATCACTTATACAAACCCTGAAGTTCACGAATTGCTTAAAACAGGCTTTGATAGATCACCCATGTTTAATGGCAGAATTAAATCAATAGGTCCACGATATTGCCCATCAATCGAAGACAAAATTGAAAGATTTTCTGAAAGAGACAGACACCAAATATTCGTAGAGCCAGAAGGGTGGAATACAGTCGAAATATATGTAAATGGATTTTCCACTTCATTGCCTGAAGAAGTACAACTTAAGGCTCTTAAAAAAATTGAAGGATTTGAAAATGCAAAAATGTTTAGACCAGGCTACGCCATTGAATATGACTTCTTTCAACCCGAACAATTAAAGTCAAATTTAGAAACGCAAATAGTTGAAAACTTATATTTTGCAGGTCAAATAAATGGGACAACTGGATATGAAGAAGCTGCATGCCAAGGTCTAATGGCCGGAATAAATGCACACAGAAGAGCTAATGAAGAAGATGCTTTTATCCTAACAAGATCTGATGCCTATATTGGAGTTCTAATAGATGACCTAATAAACAAAGGCACCAAAGAGCCATATAGAATGTTTACCTCTCGTGCAGAATACAGAATATTATTAAGACAAGACAACGCCGATATTCGACTAACTGAAAAAGCGCACAAAATAGGACTAGCAAGCCAAGAGCGATATGATAAAGTTCAAAAGAAAAAGAATGAATGCGCTGATGTACTTTCCTTTCTTAAAACACAAAGTATTGAACCAAGCGAGATAGACCAACTTTTGATCAACAAAGGCACACAACCTTTAAAGCAAAAACAAAAAATATTACCCATACTTCTCAGACCACAGATAACTATTTCAGACTTAATGACAATTAGTAAAGTAAAAGAAACGTTATTTAAATTCACAAATGATGCTTTAGAACAAGCAGAAATTGTTGCCAAATACAGTGGGTATATTGACAAGGAAAAAGAACTTGCAGAAAAAATGACACGCCTAGAAGACATTAAACTTTATGAAGATTTTGATTATTCAAAATTGCCTTCTTTGTCATCTGAAGCAAAGGAAAAACTTATCAAAATCAAACCTGAAACTTTAGGTCAAGCAAGTCGAATTAGTGGTGTTTCTCCTTCAGACATATCTGTATTAATGGTACACTTAGGTCGATAAAATATGAAACTAAAAAACTTTTACTTAAACTGTATTTCATTATTAGCAATTATAACTTTGACATACGGATGTGCTAAAATTGTATCACCAACTGGAGGTCCAAGAGACACAACTGCCCCCAAAGTTTCATCAAGCAATCCTCCAAATGGCGCAACTGATGTAAATGCTAAAACATTGGAAATTGAATTTGATGAACTTGTCAAAATCAATAATACCGGATCAATATTAATATCACCTTATACAAAGGAACAACCTGAATATTTTTTGAAAGGTAAAAAATTAATTGTAAAATTTCCGAAAGAATTAGAAGAAAACATAACGTACAATATTAACTTCAAAGACAACATTAGAGATGTAAATGAAAGCAATATTTTTCAAGGATTTAGTTATACATTTTCAACAGGATCAGAAATTGACTCTGTAAATATAAATGGACAACTCACAGATGCACAAACAAAAGAACCAATCAAAGAAGCAATAATCGGTGTTTACGAAAAATCAGCAGACTCTACATTTACAAAGTCTCCCCCACTCTACATAGACATTACCGATGAAAATGGTAATTTTTCCATTAAAAATATTAAGAAAGGAACATTTGAATTGACAGCACTTGAAGATAAAAATGGAAATTACTTTTATGATCTACCAAATGAATCAATTGGTTTTACATCTGATTTTCTAAACATCAACGTAGATAGTACATATAAAATAAACTTGTCAATGTTTATTGAAAAATTAACTCTTAAAAAAACACTCAACAAAGAATTCAGCCAAGGACAATTACAAGTTCAATTTTCTCAAAAAATAGAAAACCTTTCTACACAAATTCAAGCACCGTCAAGTATTGCAGATAGTATTTACCAAATCATAAATGATGAACAAACTGAAATAAGATTTTATTACAGTTTCAATCAACAAGACAGTGTATCTGTAACAATATCAGGAAACGATTACTTAGATACCATTTCTCTATTTAGCAAAAAAGAATATTTACCAAAACCAATAGAATTAATAAACAAAGCGGGAAGGGGCAAAACAATTATTGATTCAAGTGAACAACTTATTCTCACATTCAATAATTATATCCAATCAATCAATGAAGACAGTCTACAACTGATTGAAATTGATTCTATTCAAAACATCATTAACAACAATTCACAGCTACTCAAAGAAAGCAATCAACTTTCAATGAATGCACTTTGGTCAGTAAACAAAAAATACAATTTTAAAATTCTACCTGGTGCATTGACCGATTTATTCAATCAAACAAACAGAGATACGATATTTTCAGAATTTACCATTTCCAAGACAATTGAAAATGGCTCTATTGCACTTAAAATTAAACAGGATACCATAAACACACATCCGTACTTCTATGAAATAAAAGACAATGCTGATGTACTGATTGACAAAGGAATTTTAAACGATACCTTGATTCAAATTTTAAATATTAAACCTGATAATTACAAATTAGAAATTACAGAAGATAAAAATGCGAATAACAAATGGGATACAGGAAACTATGCAGAAAGAAGACAGCCTGAAAAGATAATTCAATTCAATAAAAAAATCTCTGTCAAACAAAAGTTTGAAACAGAGATTTTAATAGATCTAAATGAATTGGAAAACTAGAATCCAGTTATTGGAAGATATATTTCACCAATTCCAACTTTACTTTTTATATTAGCCCAAAGGTTATAATCCAAATTATTAACAATTCCATTACCATCACCATCCCAAGTAACATAAGCATTTACATTTGCATTATCGGAAAACCAAATATTGAAATCTAAGTTATTGATTATTCCATTACAATCGTAATCGCCCGCATACATCACAGGATAATTATTAACCAGCTTTTGTTGATTGGCACCAAAAGCTTTACTTTGACCAGTTGTAAAATCAAAAACATTACCTACTGGTGTTATAATTGCATTTTGTGTCATTATATCTAAATGTGTTCTATGCCTAACGACAAAATAATATTCTTCACTATTGTATGGATCAATATTATAAAATTTCAAATTACTAACTCCGTCGACATCTTTAATCCAACCATAAACATTTAATACTCCGGCACGTCTTTCAATCAATTCCATTTCTGGTTCAGTGCCATTTCCAGGAGTTCCCTTCCTAACTTCAACCATTACCCAATCAACCATATCTGGTGGATAGTATTTGAAATTTTCTGGACCCAAATAATTATAAGGCTCCTCCCAATAAGGTTGTAAGCCTGGAACAAGACGCTCTTCAATCAAGTCAGTGGTCATCCTTCCTGTAGACTTGTTCAAAAAACCTTCTAATAAAACTTTTAATTGAATTTGAGAAACATAGTTATTTGACTTTATTTCAAAAGGAAAGAAACGAACATTGTTTCCTTCATTCGATTCATAAACATTATTATTTTCATCACTTACAAATACAATATAATAAATACCATCTGGCAAATTGGGAACTGTAAATGCATCATACATATATTGAGATTTTCCAGGCAACAATCCATATTGACCTTTTCCTCCCAAGTAAGGGTCAAGCGAATCCCATATAGTATCATTCGAAATAAAGTACCTTAAATAAGTTGTTCCAGTAGCTCCTAAACCGCCATTTCTATAAAAACAACCCAAATTTAAAAATTCATTTTGACTGGCAACTGGTGGAAAAACAACATGCCTATCTGTGTATACATCTGCTTGATCAAAGGAACTCGAAGTAATCTGCAATGGTGTAATTGCAATATTGTTATCTTCATTTTCTTCATTTATCTTTCCGATAAAATCAGCTTTCGCTATCAAATAATAATCTCCATCTGCTAGCAAGCCAGGACCTGGCAAATATAAAGCTGTTGTAATATTTTTCGTTTCAGATGTACTTATTTTATAAGCCCAATGCTGATCCAACAATTGATCATCAGGACTCAAGTTTTGATCTTCTGAAATGTAATAACCAATAGTATAAAAATCATTTAATATGGAGCCTTCATTTATCAACTCTGTGTAAATCTGCAATCCAGCATAAGGTGTACTAGTACTTGTATGTGCACTAAAATCACCAATAGTTAAATCAGTAGTTTTACCATCTCCCTCATATGCACAAACTTTAAAATCTCCAAACTCATCGTTGCCATATTCCCAGAATCTTAGATAAACAGTTTCACCAGGCATTAAACCGTGCATTTCGATCTTAGGCATATAACCAGATGCACCATAGTCTTCACAAACCATTAACTTCAAATCGTTGCAATCTCCTTCATAAAGTGCCATTCCCCCATTTGGAAAATCAACAGCTAAACCCTCGCAAATAATATGACCAGAGCCAGGAACTATTAACTTAAACCAAACATCATTGCCTTGAAAGTTATCACACTTTGGATCTTCAACTCCCGATGAAACATTGGCATTATTGTTAAAAGTTGAAAACTGACAATAACTTCTAACAGGTAAAACGTAAGGATCAATTCTTAAAAAATCTTGTGATAAAATATTATTATCCGGATACTGATCGTCATACCCATTTGGGTTTTGCAGTGTAACTTTATAATTATATTCACCAGCACCAAACACCGTAAATAAAGGAAGCTCGAAAGTATCAGACGCTCCACTTTC
>JAHDGP010000010.1:3990-13988 GCA_020627525.1 Bacteroidota bacterium | reverse complement strand
TGATCGTCATACCCATTTGGGTTTTGCAGTGTAACTTTATAATTATATTCACCAAAACAACGTAAACAAAGGAAGAAGTATCAGACGCTCCACTTTCTAATGAACCAGTCCAAGAATGAAAAGTTTCAAAAGCGCCATTGACATGAATTATAAGCTCTACTGAAGTCAAAACCTCATTTCCAAAATTTGTAATGGTAATTTCTGGAACCGTTTGATCATCACACAGCAAACCGTTAGGTTTATCAATTTTTACAATAGCAGCATCATAGTCATTATTGTTTGGAGTACATCCGTTCGAAGAAAGCAAACTTGCTCTCTGGTTTAAAATAGCATCACGCATTCTTATCTTTTGACCTTCTGTAAAATATTTTTTACAATAGTCATAACTCATGTAATCACGAATTGGATCGTCCCTATCTGCTGTCCCATATGGTGCTAAACCAGATGTATCGGAAGCTTCATTTGAACAAGAATTATAGGTAAACAAATTATCATCAGCACAATCCAAAAAGTGTAACTGCATTGGTGGTGTATCACAAACTCGATCTCCGTCCCACAAACAATTATAATTTTCTGGGCAATAACCTTGATAACCCTCATTAAACACATGATATAAATTTAAGTAATGTCCTAATTCATGCGTCCAAGACTCAGGACTCATTTGAAATCCGATCACAACACCGTCATACGTTTCACCGTGAGCCAATGCTAGATTTGCATAAGCACCGAAACCAGTAATTTGTGTTACAATAAAAATATTCAAATAATCATTTGGGTTCCATTGGTAAGCAGGAACAACTGGTCCACTCCAAACATCAACAACATCAAACGTTAAGACATCATCCACATGTCTGACAATACCAGTAGTAGGATTTCCAACAGTATCTTTGGTTGCCAAACAAAACTCGATTTTTGTGTCAACACCAGCATATAAATTGCTAAACGTTTCCCCACTTTCATGAGCAAACATACTATTTACTTGGGCTATTCTTTCGTGGATTAATGAATCTGAATAATTTTCATAAACTCCTGTAGGCACACTGTCCCTATGTACAACATGCACAACAACAGGAATAGTCAAAACATCTTCCTCATCATCCTTAATACTTTCTCTTATTCTTCTTTCCGTTCGTTCATAAATTTTCCGCTCTTCAAGATTGTAATTATCTCTATACTCTTTGCTTTTATTTAAATGATCTTTATGCATTTGATCAAATCCACAAGAAGAATTTATATCTTGAAAATCTTTTACGAGACCTTGTCCTGATGCGAACAGAGTGTTCACAACACAGAATATTAATACTAAATACTTTGACATTATGGCGCATTTAGATTGACAGCATAACTGTTCAATACGATTTTAAAATTTAGTATTTAGCTAGGATTGGCGTAAGCATTGATTCAAATATCCCCAAATATGTAGTAATCAAAGAAAAAATTCCATCAACGACTCATATATACAATACGATGTTTCGATGTTTTAAGTTTCATATAAATCTTTATTAGTATTTTTGCATTTTACATCTAGATTATTCGCAGAAACAACTGAAATACTTACCCGAAATGCAAATAACTCTAAATAGTAATCTATTTCAGAAATCACCAATTTAACTTTTAAAGGGTGTACTTTTAAAATATAAAAATAACGATATGCAAACAATAGCACCATATCAACCAAAACATAAAATTAGAATCATAACAGCAGCTTCTTTGTTTGACGGTCACGATGCAGCCATTAACATTATGCGCAGAATCATGCAAGCTTCTGGAGCTGAAATAATTCATCTTGGACACAATAGATCCGTTCAAGAAATTGTCAATGCTGCAATACAAGAAGATGTGCAGGCAATTGCAATTACTTCTTATCAAGGAGGACACAATGAATTCTTCAAATATATGTTTGACCTTCTTAAAGAAAACGGATCAGAACATATCAAAATTTTTGGTGGTGGTGGTGGAACAATTTTGCCGTCAGAAATTGAAGAGTTGCACAATTATGGAATAACTAAAATTTATTCTCCAGATGATGGAAGAAGTCTAGGGTTGCAAGGAATGATAAACAATGTTTTGGAACAAACAGATTTTGTTGTTGGCAAAAATTTAAATGGAGAGGTAAAAAAGCTTGATCCCAATGAACACAAAGCTATTGCGAAACTTATAAGCGCACTTGAAAACTTCCCAGCAGAAAACGAAACAAATTTATCAATACTCAAATCACTTGCTGAGAAAAATCAAACACCAATTCTCGGAATTACTGGAACGGGAGGAGCTGGAAAATCTTCAGTTGTTGATGAATTAGTCAGAAGGTTTTTAAATGATTATGACCAGAAAAAAAACATAGCCATTATTTCTGTTGACCCATCAAAAAGAAAAACAGGTGGAGCATTATTAGGAGACAGAATACGTATGAATGCAATCAATAATGACCGTGTTTATATGCGATCATTAGCAACTCGTCAGTCCAATCTTTCTTTATCTAAATCAGTAGATGAAGCATTATTAGTTTTAAAAGCGAGCAATTTTGATTTGATCATATTGGAAACTTCAGGCATTGGTCAATCAGATACAGAAATAACAGAACACGCCGATGTAGCAATGTACGTAATGACCCCTGAATACGGAGCGGCAACACAACTTGAAAAAATTGACATGTTGGATTTTGCAGATGTAATTGCTTTAAATAAATTCGACAAAAAAGGAGCTTTAGATGCCATAAGAGATGTTTGCAAACAATACAAGCGAAACCACCAACTTTGGGACAAACAAGATAATGAATTACCCATAGTAGGAACCATTGCTTCGCAGTTTAACGACCCAGGTGTAAATAAGTTATATAAAATTTTAATACAAAAAATAGAAGAGAAAACAGAAACAGACTTTTCATCAAAGTTCACAGCAATTGATGAGATGTCGGAAAAAATTTATATCATCCCTCCTAAAAGAGTTCGATACCTCTCTGAAATTTCTGATAACAATAGAAACTTTGACAAATGGGTAAATGAACAAGCAGAACTTGCAAGTCAGTTATATCAACTAAAAGGAAGTGCTAAACTTATTGAAAACAACGATTCATCCAGCGAAACTCTTTCGAATGAAATAAAAGCACTTGAAGATAAAATCAAGCTAAAGTTCTCCAATGAAAACCTTCAAATAATTGAGAATTGGAATGAGAAAGTAAAAAAATACAAAGATAGCGTTTATACCTTTAGAGTAAGAGACAAAGAAATAAAAATTGACACACATACTAAGTCGCTTTCGCAAACAGACATACCCAAAGTAAGCCTTCCAAAATACAAAGACTGGGGAGATATATTAAAATGGAATTTGCAAGAAAATGTTCCTGGTGAATTTCCATTTACTGCAGGTGTTTATCCATTCAAAAGAGAAGGAGAAGACCCTACCAGAATGTTCGCTGGAGAAGGTGGTCCAGAAAGAACAAACAAACGTTTTCACTATGTAAGTCAAGGATTACCCGCAGCTCGACTGTCTACCGCATTTGACTCCGTTACACTCTATGGAGAGGACCCTGATCACCGACCAGATATTTACGGAAAAGTCGGAAATTCAGGTGTTTCTGTTTGTTGTTTGGATGATGCTAAAAAGTTGTATTCAGGTTTCAACCTATCCGATCCAACCACTTCTGTTTCAATGACCATTAACGGTCCTGCTGCGATCATTAATGCGTTTTTTATGAATGCTGCCATTGATCAACAATGTGAAATTTACATAAAAGAGAATGGTCTTGAGGCTGAAATTCAACAAAAATTAAAACAGCTATTTAAAAATACAGAACAGCCGAAATACAACCAACCTTTACCAGAAGGAAATGACGGTCTTGGGTTAATGTTGCTAGGAACTACTGGTGATAAAGTTTTGCCGAAAGAGGTCTATGAAAAAATCAAAGCCTCCACCCTATCCAAAGTAAGAGGAACTGTTCAAGCAGATATATTAAAAGAAGATCAAGCACAAAATACTTGTATATTTTCCACAGAATTTTCTTTAAAACTAATGGGCGATGTTCAGAGTTATTTTATTGAAAAAAATGTGCGCAACTTTTACTCGGTTTCCATTTCAGGATACCATATCGCAGAGGCTGGAGCCAACCCAATAACACAGTTGGCATTTACACTATCTAACGGCTTTACTTACGTAGAATACTATTTATCAAGAGGAATGGATATAAATGATTTTGCACCAAACCTTTCCTTCTTTTTTTCCAATGGCATTGATCCTGAATACGCCGTAATTGGTAGAGTGGCAAGAAGGATTTGGGCAAAAGCAATGAAACACTTTTACAAAGCAAATGCACGTTCTCAAAAACTTAAATACCACATTCAAACTTCTGGAAGATCATTGCACGCCCAAGAAATATCTTTCAATGATATAAGAACAACATTACAAGCTCTTTATGCAATTTACGACAACTGTAACAGTTTACATACAAATGCTTACGATGAAGCCATTACAACACCTACCGAAGAATCGGTTAGAAGAGCTTTGGCTATTCAGCATATTATAAATAAAGAACTAGGTCTTGCTAAAAATCAAAACCCAATTCAAGGATCATTTATTATAGAAGAGTTGACCGACCTAGTTGAAGAAGCTGTTCTATCTGAATTCGATAGCATCACGGAAAGAGGCGGTGTTCTTGGTGCAATGGAAAGGATGTATCAACGTAGTAAAATACAAGAAGAGTCGATGTACTATGAAACCTTGAAACACACAGGCGAATATCCAATCGTAGGTGTAAACACATTCCTTTCAAGTGAAGGTTCACCAACAATCATTCCTGATGAAGTTATAAGGTCTGACAAAGAAGAAAAAGAAGCACAGATTGATACTTTAAAAGCATTACATAAACGATTTGAAAAAGAGTGCCCAGAACATTTAACCAGTTTGCAAAAAGCTGCTATTAACAATGATAATATTTTTGAAGTTCTAATGGAAGCAAGCAAGTTTTGCTCTTTAGGACAAATGACAAATGCACTCTACGAAGTAGGTGGTCAATATAGAAGAAATATGTAACTAATGGAATGTTTCAATGATACAATGTACTTAATGCTTCAATGAAAAAATGAAAAAATGCGAGAATGCGAGAATGCGAGAATGAAAATGATACACTTTGAGCAATATTAATTTATTCTCCCATTTCTTTGAATCATTAAAGCATCATAACATTAATCACATTAAAAGCAGTGTCACCTTAATTTTATTCTCGCATTCTTGCATTTTAGCATTCTCGCATTAATCAAAAAACATAACCAATGACAAATCCATCAGAAAAATTAGCGCAATTACAAAAAGAAATTGCAGAGAAACAAAAAGAAGTATTGGCATTACTGAAAACCAAAAACGAAACAGACATTGCCAATCTTACCCTTCAAGACCAATCTGGTAAAAATATTACTGTTAGTGAGTTAATGGGTGAATCAAGGCAAATGATGATTATTCACAACATGGGAAAATCTTGTGTCTATTGCACGCTTTGGGCTGATGGATTTACAGGTGTATTCGAACACATGAAAAATCGAATTCCAACCATTTTTGTTTCTCCAGATGATCCTCAAACTCAAAAAGAATTTGCAGAAAGCCGTGGGTGGAACTTTGATATGTACTCTGCCAATGAATCTACATTACTAGAAACCATTAACTTCAAAAATGAAAAGGGTGGTGCAATGCCTGGTGTTTCCATATTCACTAAAGAAGGCGACCAAGTATTTCAAACAGCCAGAGATTATTTTGGCCCCGGAGACAAATACTGCTCCGTTTGGCACCTTTTTGACCTACTTGAAGATAATGAGGAAGTAAAATGGTCTCCCAAGTATTCTTACGAAAATTAGATTATAAATACTGCTATTTACCGAACAAAATACACTTATTTAAACCAATCACCTGCTGTCTATAGGAAGAAGGCACCTTCTGCAAAATATTTTTCATTTTTCCAAACTTTTCAAAATAATTTATTACAAAAGGGTTATTCCCTGAAGCTTTTGCAAGGATAAAAAGACAATTATTTTATCATTGGTACTTATTTCTCCAATGCAAAGGGTATTTTTGCACTCTGAAATTAATAAACCATGTTAGACAAGCTTAAAGCCATAAAATCACGATATCTGGACGTTGAACAACAACTCAGCGATCCTGGGGTTGTTTCAGATTTGAAAAAGTACAAATCTTTAAACAAAGAATATAAAGATTTGAGACCGCTCATTGATGCCTATCACGAATACACCAACATTTTAAGCAATGTTGAAAACAATAGAAATATTGTTAAAAATGACGATGATCCTGAAATGAAAGAGATGGCAAAGATGGAGTTGAATGAGCTTGAAAGCAGAGAAACTGAACTTTTAGAAGAGATCAAACAAATGCTTATTCCCAAAGATCCAGAAGATAGTAAAAATGCAATGCTTGAAATCAGAGCTGGAACTGGTGGAGATGAAGCAGGAATTTTTGTTGGGGATTTGTTTAAAATGTATACCAGATACATTGATAAAAAAGGATGGAAAATGGAACTTATCACCCAGAACGAAAGCAGTTCAGGGGGATACAAAGAGGTTTCAATTAATGTAACTGGTGCTGATGTTTATGGTGAATTAAAATACGAATCTGGTGTACACCGTGTACAAAGGGTACCCAAAACAGAATCACAAGGAAGGGTTCACACCTCGGCAGTAACGGTTGCTGTTCTGCCCGAAGCCGAAGAAGTCGACGTTGTTATCAATCCTGCTGATCTGAGATGGGATACTTTTAGAGCATCAGGAGCAGGTGGACAGCACGTAAATAAAACAGAATCTGCGGTAAGAGTGACACATATTCCGACAGGAACCGTAGCAGAAAGTCAAGAAAGTAGAAACCAATTGCGAAACAGAGAAATTGCCATGACCGCTTTGCGTACTAGGATATATGAAAAAGAGTACCAAAAACATATGGCGGAGATTGCCAACAAACGTAAAACAATGGTTTCAACTGGTGATCGTTCTGCAAAAATCAGAACATATAATTACCCTCAAGGCAGAATGACAGACCATAGAATCAATTTGACACTCTACAGTCTGGATTCAATTATTTCTGGAGACATTCAACAAATAATTGATGCTTTGAAAGTTAGTGAAAATGCCGAAAAGTTAAAGGCAGGAGAAAGTATAGCATAAAATTAAAATTTAAGAATCAGTGGAAGCAACTTCATTTCCTAAAGAAAAGATTAAGATATTATTACTTGAAGGCATTCATCAAAATGCGATAGACACTTTTAAAAAGCTCGGTTACGAAAATGTAACGCTACTAAAAACCGCTCTTCCCGAAGACGAACTTATAAAAGCATTGGATGGCGTTCATATGGTTGGTTTGCGGTCTAAGACACAAATGACCGAAAAAGTTTTAAAGTCCGCAAACAAGCTAATGGCAATAGGTTGCTTTTGCATTGGAACCAACCAAGTAGATTTAGATATTGCGGAGGAGTTAGGAATAGCTGTTTTTAATTCACCCCACTCCAACACAAGATCTGTGGCCGAATTGGTTATTGCTGAATGTGTGATGTTGATGAGAGGAATTCCTCAAAGAAACACTGCCGCTCATAAAGGCATCTGGTTGAAAGATGCTAAAAACAGTTATGAACTGCGTGGCAAAACTTTGGGTATAATTGGCTACGGAAATATTGGTTCACAAGTATCTATCCTTGCTGAGTCTTTGGGAATGAAAGTCATCTTTTACGATACTGCTTTAAAACTGCCATTAGGAAATGCAGCAAATGAAGAATTTGATCAACTGCTCGCAAACTCTGACATTGTAACTCTTCACGTACCTGCTGAAGAAAGCACCAAGAACTTAATAGACAAAACCGCTATTAAAAAAATAAAAAAAGGTGGTATGCTCATTAACTTGAGTAGAGGAAACGTTGTAGACATAGACGCACTCAAAGAAGCTCTTGAAAGTGGAGACATTCGAGGTGCTGCTATTGATGTTTTCCCTTTAGAACCAAAATCTAAAAATGAGCGCTTCACTTCTCCATTGCAAGGTTTGGACAATGTAATTCTTACCCCACACATCGGCGGATCTACACAAGAGGCACAAGAAAACATTGGAATAGATGCAGCTTCAAAATTGGCCAACTTTATGGATCAAGGAAAGACGGTTGGTTGCAAAACCATTCCTGAAATCAATTTGCCAAAACCAGTTAACAGAAAGACGCATAGACTGTTGCATATTCATCAAAACAAGCCAGGCATTCTGTCAAAAATAAACACCATAATGTCTGATCTTAATGTCAATATTTTGGGGCAATTTTTGAAAACAAATCCCAATATTGGCTATGTTGTTTTTGACATTTCAGCCGATGTTTCAGATGAAGTACTAAAACAATTAAAAGGACTGGAACATACTATAAAGGCAAGAGTCTTGTATTAAATCAGTTTCATCTCCTAAAGTATTGTTATTTTTGTATTCAGGATAATTTAAATCCATCCTTTCAAATAATTAACAATGACGAAAAGAGTATTGCTTCTTATATGCATCGTATTCATCTTTAGTTCGTGTAATGATGATTCCAAAAGCACAACTACAAATGATACCAGTCAAAAAATTGACACCAGCATCAAATTTGAAGCAATAAAACTGAACAATGAAGCCACAAAAACATATTCGTCTGCATTTTATGATTACAATAAGGATGGATATTTAGATTGTTTCTTTTCTCACCACGGCAAGCTTGTAGTTTATCCAAACAAAGGAGGCAAACTGCTTTCTAAATACAAAGCAATAACCAAAGGTAAGGACACTCATGGGGTCAGTATTTTTGATTTAAATTACGACCAACAAGCAGATGTTTCTATTTCGATTGGTAGTAAAAAAGGCAAAGCAGCCGGTCCTGGAAATGAATATTTCACATTTAGAAATAACAAGTTTATAAAAATTCCTGCCTCTCCCGAGGTAACCGATTCGGCAGGACGTGGCAGAAGTATTTTACCAATTGATATTTATGAACAAAAATATGGGATTGCTCTACTCAATTATATTGACAATGAAAGCAACCCGCTAAATGTCATTTATCAAAATATAGGAAAGAAGAAATACAAGAGCCTGAACTATTTTAATAAAACATTGGCAACACATTTTATTCAGTGTAGTCTTTCGTTTAAAGAAAAAAAATCCATCATTTTTCAAAGAGGAGGCAAAAGCAGTGGAACGATAAATCAAATCGTTCATAAAAAATCCTTGCAACAAAAACACGACCTTAAAACATTTATACCTAATATAAATGCAGCCATCCCTTTTGACTTTGACAATGATGGTGATTTTGATTTAATTTGTTCAGGACATTCAACTGACAAAACAATGAGCACCCTTGCTTTACTTAAAAACAACAATAATGAATTCAGTAATGTTTCTAAAAAAGTAGGTATTCATTTTACAGAAAGAATAAATCACATTGCTACAGGAGACTTAAATAATGATGGATATACAGACTTTGTAATTGCCGCAAAAAGTGACAGTTTACTATATGTATTTATGAATAATGGTTACAAAAATTTCACTCAAGTAGCTATTCCCAAAACAAAACAATTTAGCAAGGAAAACAAGTCCGCCGTTTCTATTGCAGATATTAATAATGATGGAAAACTAGATATTATTGAACACACGGGCATCGGTCCAGATGTAGGGGACATAATTTGCTACTACAACCAATCTGATACAAATGCCAATAACTACATTTCACTAAAACTAAAAAGCAGTAACAAACTAAATCCTGACTGCCTCGGAACAATGATTCAAATTTCTAATAGTGAAAACAAAAAACTAAACGAAGTCTTTATCGGAAACGAATATTTGGGGCACAGTCTCAAACCCATTCATATAGGACTGGGAGCTGCGGCGGAGCTCGACCTGCATTTCAGAAATCCAAAACTCAATTTAGATTCTATAATAACAAATGTTCCTATTAATAAAATTACAGAACTTTACTTCGACGCCGCTCAGTAACCTTACTTCGACGCCGCTCA
>JAHDGP010000010.1:2416-3890 GCA_020627525.1 Bacteroidota bacterium | reverse complement strand
CGCCGCTCAATGACTGAATGTTGTTTAGTTGAGAAAATCATTAACACATTATATTATTAAAATATTTTCGCATTACATCGAAGCAATAGCATTTGGTAGCTGAGCGAAGCGAAAGCTACAAAAAGCTTGGGCAAAGCGAAAAAAAGCTCAGCGAAGCGAAAGCAATAGGTAGCTGAGCAGAGCCGAAGCTACTCGGCTACTATATTCAACCCAATATTAACATCATGTCGAATAAACTTATCTCCTAAAGATTTATCAGAATTATAGCTGATGCCCCAATTCGTACGATCAATATTAAAATTGGCTTCTGCTTTTACCTTATCTCCAATTACAATTTTAGCTGGAAATGAAATACTCATTGTTTTTCCAAGCATAGTCAGATTGCCCGTAACTGTATGTGTAACATCTTTCAACAAAGGCTTCTCACCTACTCCCTCTTTATAAGGTTCTGTACTCGTAATAACAAAAGTACTTTTTGGAAACTGTTTAACCTTGAAAAAGTCTTCAGACATTAAATGTCCAGCCAGATTATTATTGTTCTCTTCATCCATATCCAAAACCTTAAGGCTCCCCATATCAATATCAAACTTGCCGCTGGTAATGTTTCCATCCTTATATCCCAAACGACCTTTTATAATATTTAAGCTCCCATTGTGTCTACCAGTTGGCTTGGTACCAATCCAGGTAACCAAACTTTTATTCGTTTCAATATTATATGTTTTACTTTCAGGAATATTCTGACGCACTTCTTTTGGATCAGAAATAGTTGCCGTATCACTCTTTGGAGCTTGGACACAAGATGAAAAAGAAAACAAAACCGATATTGCTATAAAAATCAAAATCCTCATAATAGATCACTTTTAGTTAAAAGAATACAACACTTTCTTGAAAGTATACATTTTTTTGATCATTCCTAATATTATAAAAAAATCAATAAATAAAACTGGCAAAATTTTATAAGCAGTAATAAATTATTGATAATCAGCACAAACACTCAAAATATGTAAAATAATTAATCTAATATAGCTTAATTATCAGAGCAAATATAAAAATTGGCAGACTTTTTGCACCTTATTTGACAAGTAAAGAAAGCATCATTTTATTATGATGCAAAGCCAAGCCTCCACACACTACTAAAATTTTTATTTTAATTATTATCCTCCCGATTAATATTTGGGATTTTAATATATTATAACATATAAATAATTTTAAACCAGTGACTTACAAGAGCCTTAATATAAACAAAACCTACGGTAAAGACAACAACTATTTTACGAAAATTGTTGCACTTTTACTATTAGTGTGTGTTGCTGCTGGAATAAATTGGCTTGTTTTTGTAAACAAACAAACGAGTGACAATAGCATCCAAACAAAAGATTATTTCGAATTAATTGAAAATACTAATATTCAAAAATATACAAATTCACTAGCCGAAAATATACAAATCAAAAAGTAGACATAATAGGGTTATTTT
>JAHDGP010000010.1:0-2406 GCA_020627525.1 Bacteroidota bacterium | reverse complement strand
GCCAACGAATCGGCAACAAAAAATTATTTTGAAAATATTCAAAAAACAAATATTCAAAATCATACAAATTCACTTACCGAGAATATAACACTACAAAAGTAGATTCATAATAGGGTTATTTTAATTATATAAGGTTTTTTATCTACCTTTTTTATATTTTCGCAAAAAATGACATCTCTTTGAGATGTCATTTTTGTTTTATAACTTGCCGTTCACCCTTTTGACCCTTTATAAATGAATTATTTATTTACTGCCAACCTTTCAAAATCTTACGGAGACCAAATACTGTTTTCCGATGTAAGTATTAGTATTAATAAAGGACAAAAAGTTGCCTTGATAGCACGAAATGGTACTGGCAAAACCAGCCTCCTAAAAATTATGGCTGGTCTGGACACCCCCGACTCTGGACGTGTGGAAATTCATTCAAATATAAAAATTGGATTTCTTGAACAACAAACTAAACTAAACGAAAATGCAACTGTAAAAGAATGCATTTTTTACATTGACAATCCAGTACTTTCGCTTATCAGAGAATACGAAGCTTGCTTGAGTAAATTACAAAAAAACCCTACTCCTGAATTGGAAAAGAAGCAGCAAGAATTGATGTCTAAGATAGATGAAAAAGGTGCTTGGGATTACGAATCTAAAATCAAGGAAATCCTCTCAAAATTAGAACTTACAAATTTAGATCAACCTGTTCACCAATTGTCAGGAGGACAAAAAAAACGGATTGCCCTGGCAAGTATTTTGGTGCAAGAACCAGACTTTTTTATTTTAGATGAGCCTACCAACCATTTGGATATTGAAATGATTGAATGGCTGGAAGGATATTTAAATACTAAGAATACGACACTTCTACTCGTTTCTCACGATCGTTATTTCTTGGACAAAGTTTGCGATGAAATTGTAGAAATCGACAGAGGGACTTCCTACAAATACAAAGGAAATTACGCCTATTTTTTAGAAAAAAAAGAAGAACGTGAATACAACAAACAAGCAGAAGTTGATAGTGCCAGAAAGTTGATGAAAAAAGAATTGGAATGGATGAGGCGTCAACCGAAAGCAAGAGGTACAAAGGCAAAGTCTCGTATCGAATCATTTTACGATATTGAAAAAGTTTCTAAACAAAAATTAGGTCAAGAGGATGTAAAGCTCAATGTCAGAGAAACCTATATAGGAAATAAAATTGTGGAAATTTGCGATGTCAATAAAAGCTATGGCGATTTGCATATTTTGAAAAATTTCAATTACAAATTTCAAAGGTATGATCGTATTGGAATCGTAGGTAAAAATGGAGCTGGAAAATCTACTTTTCTGAATATGATGGTTGGTAAAGAAAAGCCAACTGCTGGAAAAATAAACATCGGTCAAACGGTTCAATTTGGCTATTTCCGCCAAGATGATATTGTACTAGCTGAAGATAAAAGAGTCATCGAAATAATTAGAGATGTTGCTGAATACATTGTCTTAGCGAATGGTAAAAAAATGTCCGCACTGCAATTATTGCTTCGTTTTCTATTTAATAAAGAAAGCCACTTTAAATATGTTTCGACGCTTAGTGGTGGGGAGAAAAGACGTTTGCAATTGCTCACCGTTTTAATGAAAAATCCAAACTTCTTAATATTGGATGAGCCTACCAACGACCTTGATTTGGCTACACTAAATGTTTTGGAAGATTTTCTTCAACAGTTCAGAGGATGCCTGGTTGTGGTGACACACGATAGGTATTTTATGGATAAATTAGTGGACCACCTTTTTGTATTTGAAGGCAATGCTGTTGTTAGAGATTTTCCAGGAAACTATACACAGTACAGGTTAGAACGTTCGAAAGAACTTAAAATAAAAAATGAACAAACAATTGAAGCCGAAAAGCCAAAGAAAAAACGAACCGACAAAGAAAACCAAGTAAAGAAAAAACTCTCATACAACGAACAAAGAGAGTTTAATTCTCTAGAAAAAGAAATTGAAAAATTAGAAGAAGACAAATCCAAACTGGAACAAAATCTAATTGCTGGGGGAGACTCTGAAGAAATCATGAATTGGTCTAAAGAGTTAGCAAATATTGTTAGTGAAATAAACACTAAAACAGACAGATGGTTGGAGTTGAGTGAATTTGCTTAAGCCTCTATTGTTTTTTCTAATACATCATACAAATCTATTTCCTCTAAAGCTTCTTTAATGGTTTTTTCACTTATTTTATTTTCACCTTTGTCTTTCGCAATTTCTTCTGCGTAGCAAGATAAATAATGCACAAACAACACAACTGATTCTTTCAACTTTTCTTTGTACTTCAAAGTTATTGTTGTATCTTTTGAAATCTTTTTTTATAAAATTTAATTAATAAAATTACTAGGTACCTAAGTCGTATCCATTATAATTATTAACTCTTTAAATTATGGTTCTATA
>JAHDGP010000328.1 GCA_020627525.1 Bacteroidota bacterium | reverse complement strand
GTTTTATGGTGGGGATGATGGCAGTGAGATTGAACTGTAGCTTCGACTCCGCTCAGCTACCTTGGGCTGTCGCTGCGCTTAGCGTGCTTGCTTTCACTGCGCTCTTTACTTTGAGCTGTCGCTGCGCTTAGCCTCCAACTTAACCACGGCAACCGATGATTTACGGGTATTTAACAACGGCAACCGCGAGGGTCGCGGCTACTTATTTCGGGTGGTAAATTTTTTCGGCAACTTTGTAAATCGCTTCTTTGGTTATGGGTACTTCTTTCAATTGTTTCTTGGAATACATTTCTAATTGATCGTCAAAATGTGGGCTTTCGGGATCGTTGCTGTTACCATAAAGATTGATCGTTTTCAATGAACTCAATCCGTCTTTGTCATAACATGCATACATTATGAATGTGTCTCCGTGGTACAATTTTATCTTTCCATCTTTGTATTCTCTGGAATGACAATTGGCTAATGTTTGTGTTCCGCCATACATCGGTAATTCTAAATCGCCACGGACTACTTTCTGAACTTTGCCTAATTCTATTTCCATTGTGCCGTGGTGCTTGTTTAAAAATTTCTTCGCAAACCGTGCTGCTTTGGCAAATAAATCTTCTTCTAAATAGTTTTCATAAACTGCATAGTTTTTATACAAAAACAACTCAATATACATGGACATTACATTGAAAAAGGCAGCTTGCTTGTTTTTAATATCGGTTTGGCCGTTCCATTTGTTTATCAAATCTTGAACATCTTTCAAATCTGGATATTTCACTAAATCAAATTTTAGTATCTGATTTAAATTCATCACTGATCTAAAATCCAAATTGTCTAGTTGATACCCAACATCATCTCTAAGTGCCTTTATATCCTCAAAACTCAACTTTTCTTTATCCTCAAGTAACTTCATAAATCTATTTGCTCGATGGGTATTTGTTCCTATCAAACCCATTGTTGCAGGAAAATCACTTGCTTTCAAATTTTCATTTTCAGCTGTTGATTTAAACACGGTATTGTTGCAATTGTAAACAAATCCTGATTTTGGATTTTGAATGAATGGTAATTCATCCGCAGGAATTAGATTTTGATAGTCGTATAAAGTTGCAGATGTATCTCCTTTTACCAGTCCCAACCAATTAAAGTTTGGATCTCTTTTTGGGAAAATTCCATTGTCTATGTGTAAAATATTGTCTTCCTTGTCAATATAGGTAATTGTTTGAGAAGGTATTTTTTGTAATTTTACAGCATCCCAAAACTCATCAATATTGCTGGCTTTGTTCATCCAGTACCATTGTTCGGCAGCTCCAATATCTACAAATGCATTGTTTCTAAATGAATAATACCCACTCTTGTTTTTATAGGTTGGTCCATAGATGCTGGTAAAATATTTTTTCTTAATTGGAATTTTAAATGGTCCAATTTTCACTTTAAATTTTGCCACACCTTTTTCTAGCTCTAACCATTTTCCATCATATTTATAATGATTTTTTTTGGATGGATGCATTGTCAATTCATAAATATCAGAATAATCATCATAGTTGGTGGTGTGCGTCCAAGCTAAGTTTTTATTAGCTGCAATTACAGGTACTACTCCACCACATTGAAAGGTCACTCCGTGAATATCTAAACCTTCTTCTGAATGCAAGCTTACTTCCCAAAAAGCAACGGGACCTTCAACAGGTTGATGTGGGTTTCCGACTAAATAGGTCTTGCCATCAGCGGTTTTTGCAGAAGAGAAAGCCATTGCATTTGAACCTGCTCCTTTATAAGTACCCATTGTTTTGTACAACTCCATGCTGTTATCAGTTATTTTACCAATATCAACAGCTGTATTGTTCATAAAAATAAAATTCAACACATAGAGGTGTAAAATATCCTTTTCTGTGGCAGGAAATATGTCTTTTATCTTTACCTCTTTAGGATGTGTTTCAACGTATTTATTTACGCCTGCCAAATAAGCTTGTAAGATTTTTCTAAACTCGGGACTTATGTCTTTTTCATATCTTTCCTCAACGAATTCTCGTACCTGAAACATTTGCGAGACAAAATCTGCGCCTGCTGCATCGGGTCCTCCATTTTCGCCAGCTTTGTTTTTTGCGGCAGCAAAAAACTCTTGCATATACTTAAAATTGTCTTCACACTGCGCCCAAGCCATTCCATAAATAACTTCTGCATCTGTTTTTGCATATATATGCGGCACACCAAAATTGTCCCTAACAATTTCGATATTTTCAGGATTGATTTTTTGGGCAATGTTGTTTTGAGTAACAAAAAATAGGCATAGAATAAAATAGCAAAGTTTGTTCATTGAATTCATTTTCGAAAATTAAGTATAGAAATTGTATCATTAAGTACACTGTAAATTAACGATTTATTTTGAAAATACGTTGGCAATGCCCAACGATTATTGATCTAAAACAATGAACAACTCACAAACAACATGAAGGTTCCTCAATTTTTCTTAGTTTCGCTAAGAAAAATTGAGGAATGACGATCTTATATATTATTGCATTTATTCCAAAATAAGTTTTCCCGAAATTGAAGAGTTGGTTGTGTTGAGTTTATAGACATAAATTCCTGATGGCAAACCTTCTCGATTCCAATCTACTAAATGCTCTCCTGCTTGTTGTTTTTCATTTACCAAAATCAAAACAGCTTTACCAGTTGCATCAAATATGGTCAATTGCACATCTGTTGTTTCATTTAAAATATAGCTAAATTTGCCATGAGCAATAACAGGATTGGGAAAAGCATCTACTTCAACGATTTCAAAACGGTTTTCATTGATTCCTGAATACAAAGTATCAATAATAAAAACTGTGTCTACTTGCACTACTTGAATGGTATCGTAAATAGTATCTATCTGTTCAATGTAAATAGTATCTGTTCCAGCAATGTAAATTGTATCTGTTTGATAAATAGTATCTGTTCCAGCAACGATCTCTTGCTTCAAAACAGGTCTTTCATAGGTTCCGTTTCCGTGGGTTGCTGCTCTTAGTTTTTTGTTTAATAGTGAAATACTCAAATCCATCACCATTACATTATCAGGAATACCACCTTGCAACATTTCCCAGGAAGCACCTGAATCTATAGAACCAAAAACACCTATATCGTTTCCAACATAAATTATTTCAGAATTAAATTCATCCACCAAAATTGCAGAAGTAGGCACATCGGGCAAACCGTTGTCAATTGCTGTCCAAGTCTGTCCACTGTCAGTCGTTCTAAAAACGTGGTCTGTTCCAAAACCAGAATATACAATGTAAGCGATATTATCATTTTTGGGATCAATCGCCATATCCATTGGGTAGCGGTCTGGTAGAATATCACTCGAAATATCTGTCCAAGAAAGCCCACCAGTTTGAGTTACAAAAACACCATGCTTTTCAAAATATGGAGCGGTTGCTATGTAGACAATATCATCTGTTTGTCTTGATAGTACCATTGACAAGGCAGGATTACCATCTAACGCTTGTCCATCGTTTAATGCTGTCCAAGAATTACCACCATTTAGAGATTTATAAATCACAGATCTGCCTGCATACATCAATTCAGGGTTTTGATTACCCAGTTTATAGGGAGCAATAAATGCAACTGGCAATCCTTCTCCAGGAACATCCAGAAAATTAAAATTATCATATCCTTGGTCAAAAGATTTTGTCAATCCCATTCTCTGGTAACCGATGTAATACAAATTTTTATTATCAGGATGAAATGCACTATTTGAACCATCGCCACCAAGCATTTTTCTCCAAGCTAATCCACCACTGTAAAGCGCAGTTGAGTTATCTTGTAATCCTCCCATAAACAGTAAGGAGTCGTAAGATGCATTTGCATTACCGTTGTAAAACTGTGTTGTTTGGTAGGCTCCGTTTCGACTTTCAAAATTCAGCCCTCCATCTTCAGAAACATATATTCCGCCATCATTTGCAAAATAAATTCTATCTGGATTTGTAGGGTCATAAATGATAGCATGGTGGTCTGAATGTGAAAAATCACTGGGACCATCAGGACCGTCTATATCGGGTGTACCTAAAATAACACCACCGTCTGTAACTTTAAACAAAGTTCCATTTATTAGTTTCCAAATATCAATCCCCACCACCATCGCTTCGTCGGGATTGGTTGGGTTTACTCCAACATCATGTGAGAACCAACCTTGCCATTTCGAGTAATCTTCATTGGTAACCAAAGTCCAATTTTGACCAGCATCGTTTGAGCGATAAAGCCAGGAAGCTCCGTTGGATTGTGAAAAGCCATTTCCGATACTCGCATAAGCGACTGATGGGTCTGACAATGAAAAATCCACCATTGTTTTACCTTCGTAATAGTTGGGTAAGTTCTCTGTTATTTTTGTCCACGCTCCTCCTCCGTCGCCTGTTCGATAAAGTCCAAAACCCTCGCTGGCAAAGTTTCCGCAACCGATCAAAACAACGTTTGTATCTGCTGAACTAATCGCTAAATCCATTACCATTTTCACCTCATTGACTTGTGTCCAAGTCGCTCCTGCATCGGTTGATTTGTAAGTACCTTCGGTAGTTCCTGCCCAAAGTGTGTTGTGGTTTAAAGGATTCATTTTCACCACCTGAATACCCCTTTCAGAATTATAAGCCCAATCCAAACTTTTCTCCCAGGTTAGCCCTCCGTCAGTTGTTTTTAAAATACCCATTCCATAAGAACCTCTCGTCGCACGGTCGGCACCGCTTGTTCCCGATTTTTTGTAGTTGTAAACCTCGCCTGTTCCGATGTACATTATCGTCGTATCTATTGGTGAGATCGCAATGCTACTGACACCAAGCACTGGAAAGTTAATATCCATTTTGTGCCAAGCTGTGGCTCCTTTGCCTTGTGTGTAGCTTCTCCAAAGCCCTCCACTTGCAGAACCGGCATAAATGGTGTTTGGGTTTTGTGGATTTACCGCTATGGCTAATGTTCGTCCTCCGATGTTGTGTGGTCCTAAACTTTTCCATACATCAGAAGAGGATTTTGTGCTTGGATTCCGAAATTTATTCTGCACTGTTTTAAATGCCTTTATATATCCGTCAGCAGGAATTTCTTCATTTGGATATACTCTTTGATTGCCTAAAAAATTAAGCGATTCGTATGCACCAGAAATGCCTTCTTTGTCTTCTTCTACAAGACTGAATTGGTGTTTTTTTTCTTGGGTGCAGGCAAAAAATAAAATTAAGGTAAAAGCGAGTAAGGTAAGTAATGAGCTTTTCATTATTGAGGGTCTTTTAATATTCATGCAAGATAAACATTTCTTTTTACAATAAATATTAAAAAATGTAATATTAGTGTCACTTCGACTCCGCTCATATCTTTGTAAAGAATCAAAAATAAGCATAATTTAGGACA
>JAHDGP010000327.1 GCA_020627525.1 Bacteroidota bacterium | reverse complement strand
TTTGAAAGTAAATTTGCTATTTCTCAAAATGTAAAGTATATTTTACATTATGTAAAGTTAACTGTTTATTTTGTAAAGCTAAATTATCAGAAATGGAGTTAAAAAAGAGTATTCAAAACTGTGAAGATGAGCACAATAGGCTTATGAAGATTCTAAATTTTAGATTTCCACACAAGTTTAAAAAGATAGGACTTATTGGTGCAGTGTTGATATTTGTTTTTTTAATTGGATATAAATTTCTTGGAAGTAATGAACTCTTAGTAAAAGATTTATGCCGAACTATTATGCTGTTATTTTTACTTTTGGCTTCTTTGAGTAGGGATGCTGTTGAAGACGAATATGTAAATCATTTGAGATCGCAATCTTATGTTTTAGCGTTTATTTGCGCCACAGCTTATTCAATTGTTTTACCATTGATTTCTTTTGTTATGGATGTCATTGTTTCCAATATTGTTGATGGAAACAATGTGAACTTTCATGATATTTCGGCATTTCAAGTAATGTTTATGCTTGTTTGTTTTCAATTGCTATTTTTTGAAACTTTAAAACGTTTGGCACGTGCGCAATAGAATTAAAGTTGAGCGAGCAGAACTGGACTTGACGCAAGATGAGCTTGCAAAAAGAATAGGGGTTTCCAGACAGACAATCAGCTCGATTGAAAAAAATAGATATGTACCTTCAACAATTTTAGCATTGAAACTTTCTGCATTGTTTAATAAAAGTGTCAATGAACTTTTTTTTATTGAAGAAACAGATTGATAAATGAATAAGTTTGTTTTAAACTTTGGTTTACATCAACTTGAGCATTTTGAGTAAATGCAAATTAAAGCCTTAATATATTGAGAATATTGAATTGTATTAAAAAATAGTTTAAATTTGAGTAGACAAGAAATACATTCAAGTGACAGTGTTCTCAAAACAATAGCTGGAAAGAGTAATTGCTATTCCAACTAATAAGTAAGTAAAATTTTAACCCAATTATACAAAGTCAAAATATTAAATATTTTGTGTTTTGATAATATTGGATTTATAAATTATTATTAAATAAAATATTGAAATAATAGCTCTTACAATTAAGATGGCTATATAAAATCTGTATAGTTTTTGTATTTGAATACTCCTTGTCACTAGTAGTTTAAATTATAAAATCTTAACAAGATGACAAGCCAAAAATTCAAAAACGACATCAAATTTATCAAGTCAATAATTGAAAAAAATGGACCTGATGAGCAAGACTATGAGCAACTAAATAGCTGGTATGACGAAATAGGAGAGAAAAGGGAAAAAGGAGAGCTGAACGATGATGAGGTGGTGTTTTTGCGCCAACAGTTTGAAGAAGCATACTTGACGCCAAAAGCACTTCAGGGATTTGTATTTTGCAAACCACATGGGTACCATGGTGATCATGAAATCATAGATAGAATTTACAATAAACACACTTCTGATGAGGAGAAATTTGCCAAATGGGATACTTGGTTTCATACCCTTGCAGCAACAAAAGCTGTAAGAAATAGGAAAGAGTATTTTAAAAGAATGTTAGAGGAAAAAGTAAAAGGTGCTACAAATTTGCGAGTCCTTAATTTAGCGAGTGGACCATGTCGAGATATACAAGAGTTTTACAAAAAGAATCCTTCAGCAAATGTCAGTTTTGATTGCGTTGAAATAGACCCAAACGCTGTAAAGTTTGCTAAATCAATATTGGGGGAAGTTGGTGAGAATGTAAACTTTATATTGGCAAATATTTTCAAGTTTGATACTGAAGTTAAGTACGATTTAATTTGGAGTGCAGGACTTTTTGATTATTTCGATGACAAAACCTTTGCTGCGATTATAAATAGATATAAGAAAAATATTGTTCAAGGTGGTGAATTTGTTATTGGTAATTTCCATCCAAGAAATTCATCAAGACGAACGATGGAATTTGGATTGTGGTATTTGAATCATAGAGACGAAGAGAAACTTTTAGCTCTTGCCCAAAAAGCGAGCTATGATACCAGTTTGATTGATATAGACTCAGAATCTGAAGGAGTTAATCTATTTATGAAAATGAGACCCTAATGAAGTAAATGAAAGTATATTACACCCAAATGATCTACTTGCAGTAGATCATTTGGGGAATGTTTAAAACAATTTAAAAAGCCATTTGATGGTTTTAATTATTCATATAATTTACTTTTAACTTGGATTTTTCCAAACTGATAAGATTACTTGGATCTCCAATTATTTCATCTACCAATCCATACTCTTTGGCTTCAACAGCATTTAAAAACTTATCTCTAACAAAGAATTTTTCAATCTCTTGCCAATCGTGTCCTGTGCATTTGCCCATAATATGAAAAAGCTGTACTTGCAATCGCTCTTGTTCTCTCGTTGAGATACGAACATCTTCCGTGTAACCTTGCGAACCACCAGCTGCTGGATGCATATGAATGGTCGAATGAGGTAGGGCATATCGATTCCCTTTATTGCCTGATGTTAACAAAAACGTTCCCATACTTCCTGAAAATCCAACCGAAAAAGTCGAAACAGAAGCTTCAATCATTTTAATTGTATCATAAATTGCAAAGCCTGCATATATGCTTCCTCCTGGACTTTGAATATATAAATTTATCTGTTGTTTTGGATCAATGCTGTTCAAGTATAGCAATTGTGCTACAACAATACTCGCTGTTTTTTGATCTATATGACCATCCAAAAAAATAATTCTTTCTTTCAAAAGAAGACTATAAATATCAAAAGCCCGTTCTCCTGTACTCGATTTATCAACGACCATAGGAATTAAATTTGCCTGTATCATTTTTCAATATTTTAAGATTAAGTATATTTTTTAATGCTTCAATGCAAGAATCAATGCTGTTTAGTTAAGAAATTGAAAGTTTTTTTGAAAAAGCCTGAAGGTCTGACAGTATAATGGCCCTAATATTATGATCCATTTAAAAACTCCGAAGGAGTGTCATTATCACAACAATGATCAACGCATTAACCACATTATCACATTAATCACATTAAAATGAAATCATTCAAAAATCGAATAAACCCGCTGTCGAAAAACAAAGTTATTTGGATCACTAAAAACTTCCTCATGAATTGATTCAAGTTCCTCCTTTAATTTTTTACGATGATAAAACTTCACCAATAATTGCACTTTCTTTTGCAAATTGAAAAGAAGACGGAAAGATCTGCTGGTAAGTAAATGCGCCTCAAAAATTAATGTGTCTTCAGGGCTTAACTTGCCAGCAATATATTTCTCTATTTGTAGGATTTTAGTCTGTGAAGTCTTCATAGCTTAACGATTTTGTTTTTACAACATTTCTAATTTTATCCAAGCATTTATACTTTTGAACACTAGCTGAATGCCCATTTCGATAACCCAGCTTTTTTGCCAGTTCAGACATATTTAAATCATCATAATAAAAAGTCCTTAACAAATCTAAACACTTTTTGCCCGTTAACTCCAAATAGCGAAGTAAGTGACTTTCATTGACGGATGGATAAAAATCATTTGGAATTACAATATCCATTTCAAAATCTGTCAAAAAAATCTGTTTCGAATCACGCTTGAATTTTTGAAACCACAAGTGCTTGGCAATCCCAACAATATACGCTTCTTTCGATATTCTGATGCTAGACTTTTTACTAGAATCCTTTTCCAGATACACCACAAAAGCATCGTGCAAAATATCTTTAGCATCTTCAAATGAACCATTGCGAGAATGAACAAATTTCGCTATTGTAGGAAATACACTTTCATATATTTCCTTTAGTTCATCTGTGCAAACCTCAGTTTGTATTTCATCAATTTCTTTTTCCAATACCATTACAATAATTTTCAATATTTAATGATCTATACTTATCCGTGTCATTAATGAATGGAATATCACCTAAATTTTACAAATAATTTGTCTTTTTAGGGATTAAAATGGAAAAAATATCCCTTACCGTACCTGATTGAGAGTTTAAAGAATTGATTGTGAATGATTTAGGGTTTAAGGAGTCGCTTTTCTAATTCCAAGTCGTCCACCTCGTTCACTTTCAGTTCCTTTAAAGCAAGTGACAAATGCAAATACATTGCCTTTACCAAAATATTCAATAGGTCTAGGTGTTAAATAGAAATCTCTCAACTTTTCAGTGTTCCACGTTTTACCTTTATCGCCACTCCACATGTAATTGTAATAAATGCCATTTTTAATCATAATGTGAAAATAGTCTCCCATTGTTTCGACAAGATATTCAATATTAGGCAGTTTGATTTCTTCTTGAGAATGTAAATATTTTATAGAAAGATGATTTTTATCATGCTCATTTTTGATGAATGTATATAATTCTTGACTTTCAGTATCTTTAAAAATGCTGGAACAAGTAAAACCTTCAGGAGCAATAGCTTTAATCAAAATTTCTTTGTTTCCCGATATAAAGTTTAACCTAATTAATTGGTTGTTTTCGATAAATTCTATTTCATGGGCAGCGCTAAAAACGAAATTGGAAAACTTAGATCCTGATGATTTGATTGTAGACCAATTTTTACCACCATCAATAGTGCATTTAATTACATCAGATACTCTTTGATGATAGTCTTCAGAAACAAAGGAGGCAATTCCTATTTTATCAGAAAAGAAATTTACATTGTAAATTTCTTGGTCATTAAATTCAGCAACAGTCTCCCAGTTTTCCAATGATAAATCTGCTTTGAGTAGTTGGCTAGATATTTTTCCCATACTACTGGTGTTATTCGTAAGAAAAAGAACTTTATCAATTGCGGTTACAGAATTTATTGAACCTTTGCCTAGGTTGTGTTTTGTTATGGTATTTCCTCCGTCTAAAGAAACAAAAGCGATGGCTTCTTTCTGTTTAGTTGGAATGACTGTTACACTCTCTGGTTCATTATTTCCAACCAAAACAATGTGTTCTTCATTTATTGCTAAGATTTGTTCGAAATTATATTTTCCAATAGCATTAAAGTAATTATTGTAAGGAGATTCATTAGGGATATTATTGAAATCAATTAGTTTCCAATTCATTTGATCTGTTTTATTTTGATTGTTTTGACAAGAGACTGAATTAACTATTAAAACTGCTATAGTTATAAATGTAATTATGTTAAAATATTTCATCCGTTTTTTCTACTTTTCATTGAAATATAGTCAAAAGTAACACCTAGAATAAGAAATAAAATGAATAATGCCAGAACTATTATAATCCAACTTAATCCAATGGCCGCATTTTTTTCACTCAAAGATGAATTAATATTTTGATCATTAACTAGTTTTAAAAATTTAGAAACAAATGTAGATTGAGTACTAATTAATAAAAATAAAAAAAATATTTTAAAGATTATAGATAGTTTTTG
>JAHDGP010000326.1 GCA_020627525.1 Bacteroidota bacterium | reverse complement strand
CAAGGAGATAAAGCCCTGGTTAGAGCAACACAAAGGAATGTTTGTGATGAAGTTTACCTCAGGCGATAGAAAGAAAGAAAATTTACCAGCAGATTTTAACACTTAATATTTGAAGAAGAATATCGTTTATATCCTAAATTCTGTTAATTTTGAACGAAATTTGCGAAAATTCGCTTAGTTTGGATATATCATCAAATACAATTAAATGAACGATCAAGAAGAGAAATATTTTAACAAATCACAGCACCAAGCTCAAGGCATTTTAAATGACCCATTAAAGACAAAAGAACTGTTGCACAAAGTGATTAAAAAGACTGATGGCAACGAAGGAATTTTTGATTCAATTTGGGAAGAATTAAAGACTTTAGTACGTTTAGTCAAATCTTGGCGAGCGGGAGATTATACAAATATTTCAAAAAAATCTATTCTTCTTGTTGGAGGAGCTTTGGTTTATTTAGTAAATCCTTTAGACATCATTCCTGACTTCACACCAATACTTGGATTAATGGATGATGTTACAATTATTGGTTTTGTGTTAAATTCAGTAAGAACAGAAATCAATAAATTTGAAGAGTGGGAGGCAAGTATTGCTTCACCAATAGTTGAAGCTGAGGAGGTTTTTGATAATGCTTAGATTGGTTTGATTTTTGTATTATTCTTTTTATAATATGCATTTATGTATTATTTTAAAGAAATTTACAAAAACAATCAAAAATGAACTTAGCAGATGTAGCAATAAACCTTGGTAATAATGACAAAATAATGAATAGTTATTATGCATTCCATAAAACAAAGCAAAACTGGTTTTTCTCACCAAATCCACATTTAAATCAAGCAGCATCAAAACCTACTTCATTTGATAAGTGGAGCAGTTGGGATAGAATTTCTGGTAAACAGAGAATGACATTGGCTGTTTTGGCAGGGTTTCATTACACTGCAAAAAAGATTAAGAGGAATGATCAAGATTTTGCTAAATTGAGAAAGGCTTTTTTAGATTGGCCAAATGATTTGTATAGTGTTTTTTGGAGTAATGATGATAATAAAAAAGTTTGGTTGTGCAATGTCTTTGTAGGAGATGCAATATACTTGTTTAATAAAAGAAGCTTTACTTCTGGAAATAATCATTATTATGACCCTGAACAAATATTAAATGGTAAATCATTTTTGCATAAGCGTGATGGTTTTAAAGATGTAATTGAAGGCGACATAGTGGTGATTGGAACTGGACACGTTGAAATTGTTACAAGAATTGAAAAAAATTGGGTTTTTGATGATGGCTTTTGCTCTGTTGGAGCAGGTAGAGGATTAAGTCCAGATAGATCTGGTGGTGATGGAACTGTAAAATGCGATAGTGATTTTGGTCGTTTTTTACCCAAAATAGGAGGACCAAGAGAAATAGAGGATAGTAATAATACTTATTTTTATTTATGATCAACAACAAATTAAAATTCCATTTATTAACCAGCTCTGTAAATTTAATAATAATATTGGCAATATCATTTTTATATGTAAATGCAATAGAAATTATTTATCCACAATATTTTGTTAATATAGGTGGGGGCTACTTTGTTTTTATTAAAAATTTCTATTTATAAATTTTTTGGTGGTTCATTTCTTTTACAATTTATAAATTTAAAAATTATCGTAAACATTTTCTTTTATTTATACTTTGTAGCATTGTGTTAATTTTGGGAAATGAAATATATTTGAGTTATCTGAGCTACAGTAGTACTATTATTCAGTATTCTTATTTAGATGTATTTATTGACTTGATAAGGAGGTTTAAATCGTCTTTCTTGGAATCAATTATTTATGTGTTATTGATTTCAATTTTGTTACATTATTCGCAAATGAAATTTGGCAAGAGCTTAATACCTAAATTTTATAATTGATTGCCAAACATTAACCCTATTCCCCTAACAATTCCTGAAACCACAAACCAGAATCCTTTATCATTCTTTTTTGTGTTTTAAAATCAACATAGACAATCCCAAAGCGAGGTCGGTAACCCTCTGCCCATTCAAAATTGTCCATTAAAGTCCAAATAAAATATCCATCAATTTTGACGCCTTCTTGTTTTGCTTTTAGAAGATTTGAAAGGTAGTTTTGGAAAAATGAAATCCTTTGTTTATCGTGGATTTTTCCATTATTAACGGTATCTTTAAATGCAGCACCGTTTTCAGTAACAATCATTCTTTTAATTTCAGGATATGTGCCTAGCTGTTTTAATATTTTATAAAAACCATCTGGACTCACTTCCCAACCCATTTCTGTAATTTGATCTGGTGGAACCCCTCTCTTTTTAGGAGGAACGTGAAAAGCATGTATAACGGGAGGAACAATAAATGATCTTGCAATGAATCTCGAATAATTTTGAACACCCATAAAATCAAAATCAAATTTTAATTTTTGAAAGTCTTCAGAAGGAACCCTGTCTGATATTTTTTCAAACAACTTTCCAGCATCAGTAGGGTAGCCTCTTCCGACCAATGGATCTAAATACAGACGATTTAAAAAAGCATCAATTTTTTGAGCCGCTCTAACATGTTTTTTCTTTTGATTTTTAGGCTCCACGTAAGAACAAGAGATTGTTGTTCCCACATTCGCATTTGCCACCTCTGAACGAATGATTCTGCCACTCACACCATTACACATATTTGAATGATGAACAGCATCATAAAACTTTTTGTAGGATATTTTACCAGGAGCATGTAAGCCACCTAAATATCCCGCAGCACAAAAAGAAGCAGCCTCATTCATCACCATCCAGTTTTTAACCTTATCGCCATACTCTCTGGTAACAATGTTTGTAAATTCTCCAAACCAATTGATAATATCACGGTTTGCCCAACCACCTTTGTCTTGTAGGTGTTGCGGCAAATCCCAATGGTAAATAGTTGGCCAGGGCTCTAAATCGAGTTCCAAACATCTATCTATAACCTTGTGATAAAAGTCCAATCCTTTTTGATTAATATCGCCAATACCTGTTGGTAAAATTCTGGACCAAGAAAAAGAAAAGCGGAAAACGTCAAAATTTAATGCTTTGACTAATGCAATATCGGAAGCATAGTTATTGTAAAAATCACAAGCAACATCACCATTGCTTTTATCTTTGATTTTTTTAGTATTATGCGTAAATGTGTCCCAAATTGAAGGTCCTTTTCCATCAACATTCCAAGCTCCTTCTATTTGATAAGAGGCTGTAGCGACTCCCCACTTAAAATTTTTCCCAAAATCAGATTTTTTAAATGGAAATTCATTTATTGGAATATTTGAGAATGGATACAATTGATTCGCTAAAAATAAACTGCTTGCTTTTACCGTATTGTTCAAAAACTTTCTCCGCTTCATCAAGTGAAAATAAGTATAAAAAGTGACTTTGTATAAGAAACAAGCCAATGCTTAGACAAACTTAGCATTGGCTCATTTTCTGTAAATTGTTTAGTAAACTCTTATTTGCTTATTACCAAACGCTTTGTATCAATTTCGATACCGTCAACGAATAGGGTATATAAGTAAATACCATTTGTTAAATTTTCATTTAATTCTATTGATTGATTTCCTGATGACAAATTTTGGAATCGGGAAACTTCATTGCCTTTTGTATCATAAACAATTAAATCAATCTGTGCATTTGCTTCATTGACCTGATAGGTGATTTTTGTACTTCCATTGCTAGGATTTGGAGCATTTTGAAACAATGTAGCTTTTACATTTCCTGAAGAATTCATTAATCCACTTTGTTTGTTGGCATTATGATCATTGTTTAAATCCTGCGTTTTAATCAAATCATTAACCAAAGACTTTAATTCATCCAATTCTGTTCTTAAGTCTTCTTTTTCTTCATTCACTTCTTTCAATGCTTCAACTAATATCGGAATCACACCAAGGTAGTTTACAGAATAATATCCTTCATTGTCTTTTTTAATCAATTCAGGAAGATCTTTTTCAAAATCTTGAGCTATAAAGCCAAGCGTTTTTCCTTTGATGAATTCTTTTTCTGGAAAAGCAGTTTGGTCATATTCGTAAGTCATTCCGTTCAACCCTTCTAAAAGACTCATTGGACTTTCAATTTTATTAATGTCTTTTTTAAATCGTTGATCTGAGGCTACACTTAATGATCCTGCTATACTCACATCTCCATTTACATGCAATTTGTCTGAAGGATTAGCTGTTCCAATTCCAAAATTTCCATTTTGAAGCAATGTCATTCTTGTTGTTAAACTAGAACCTGTCTGAAACTCCATTCTATCATCTGCGCTGTCCAAAATTCTAATATTTGCTCTTATCGTATTATTAATTGAAAACAACAAATTAGGATTTCTTCCTGATGTAGCATTAATATCGATTCCTGATCCTCCAGAGGAGGATGTTTCAACTACAGTTAAAGCAGCTCTGGTAACACTACCGACATTGCTTAAATCACCAACTATCACTCTTCCATTTGACAAAATTGACATGCGTTTTATTGGAGGGCTGGTACTATTTGAAGCATAGTTGAAATTTAAATTGCTAGTTGAACCTCCCCACAAAATGTCAAGGTCTCTTGCTCCAACTGTAGATAATCCAGTTTTTGGAACTAAGCTAAATGTACCAAAATAACTACCTTCTTGAATACGCATACCGTATGCTGTGGGTCCTATATTGGGTTCTCCAATTCCTATCCATTGTCCACTTCCTAATACATCACCAAAAGTACCTGATTGTAAGTGTCCAACTTGACCACCTGAAGCGTCAGTATTAAAAGTTGGATTAGAAGAAAAGCCTAATTGCTGAGCGTTTAAAGTTGTTGGTAATAGGCATACCAATAATATTACATAAAATAAATTTTTCATGTTTAAGGGGTATTTATTCGTTAAGAAAAATTAAAAATAAGTTGAAGTCGAATTTGTTGAAGGTGTAGGCTTTCAAACAAAACTTATAATAGAATTTACATAATTACTTTAACAGCTGTCATATAACGTTATATATTAATGATAACAACAATGTTATAAAATTGTTTATAAATGCTATAAATAAATTAGAAAAATAATTTATATAAAAATTTAGAGCTTTCTCATAAAAACAAAAAGTAAAATGTGCAACCTCTCTGAGGTTGAAAAATAGGTGTATTTGCCCAAAAGCTAACATAATTTGATTGCGCTGCAATCATTTTAAAAAGGATCACAGCGTGATCCTATTATGTTAGTGTTAAATAAGCGTCTAATTTTATTGATCTTGTAAAGATCACACCAATTTTAAGTGCATTAACCCTTAATTAAATCATTACATTTATTATGAGAAAACCCTTTGGTAAAGTGAAAAAAATAAGTTGGACCAAAATGTATTATTAGATTTTTTTGATTTG